>JAJYZY010000207.1 GCA_021799715.1 Planctomycetota bacterium
GATGCATGGCGCGCCGACAAAACTCATCTGAAACGCCACAGTTTGCTCCAGGCGGCGATAAACTGTCGGCGTAGGTTCATTGGTGTTGTAATGAGGGTTGGTCTGCAACCGATCATTGGCATTGAAACCGAGGGTTGGGTTCATAAAGCGGGACACAAACCGATCCGTATCCTGGCTGTCGATGATATTCATCTGATCCAGATCCACCTGATATGGATAATAGTTCAGCAGCCGGATTAGACGATTGCCGAAGCGTCTGGGGCCAATCCCGGGCAGGTCCGGGCCGCGCTTATTGGCGAAGAAATTGGTGGTGATGGTGGCAAAAGGATAATTCATGACGGCGTCAAACTGATTGCCCTTGTTCAGCCATGCCTGCGCCGGGGGCCAGACTTCTCCAATAATCACAGCGTTGGGATTAATCTTCTTCACCAGTTTGCGCCAGGCAATCCAGTAAACATGCGGAACATCCGGGGCTGTGTCCAGCCGAATGCCATCAACACCGTCGGCTACAATCCCATTGGGAGCCAGCCAGCGCCGGGTGGCCGCAAACATATAATTGCGGACTCCCTTGGCCAAACCATAACGTTTGCTTAACGCGAACATGGGCATGGAACCATCGACCCCATCCCACGCCTTGTATTTCACCGGTGGGCCCCAACTGATGATCTGAAACCACTTGGCGTATGGAGACTTCCGGCCATATTCGAGGACATTCTGAAACGGACCGAAATTTTTTCCGCAGTGACCGAAGGGAATATCGATTATGACTTTAAAGCCCTGCTTATGCGCCACCTTGATGAAATGCAAAAACACCTTGTCAGACGCGGACCATTGCCAGGTTTTTGGATTCAATGGATTTTCCCCATGAAGTTTTTCCAACGCCCCTTTCACACCAAAGCCATCGTCCACATGGATAAAACTCGACGGATCATATTTATGTATACTTGGCGATTCAAACACCGGTGTGAGGTACAAACTATTCACCCCAAGGCGGCGCAAATACGGCAATTCATCCTGAATGCCCTGAATATCGCCGCCATAAAATCTGTTATATACATAGCTATAAAAATTGCCATGCTCACCGGCGGGGCGGTACGGCTTGGTCCACGGCCAGCGCCAGGGAATATGCGGACTGGGATCATTGGCTTTGTTGCCGTTGCGGAAGCGCTCGGGGAATATCTCATACCAGACGGCCTTTTTCGCCCAGGCGGGTGTGACAACCGCCGTGCGCATGACGGCGTGATAACTGTGCCGTTGGGCGTTGGCAGCCGTCGCGTACATGTATCCGTTGGCGACAAATCGCGTGGCCGTGCCATGGTGCAGGATAAAGTAGTAGCCAATGGATGGCGACGCAACATGCAGGATGGTTCCCCATGTGGCGGCACCAAGATAAGTGGATTCCAGATGCAGTGGGAATGTTCGCGCGCGGTGCGTGCCGCTAACATCCACATAAGCTTTGGAGAGTTCCCCTTGCCGGGCGGTAAATTCCAGACGCAGGTAATGTCGTGATATCACATCCATCTGATTCATGTTGTCGGGGTTGTAGGCCAGAGCCGTTGCGTGAATGATATTAGCTTGCGGCGCGGGCATGGTTTGCCAGGGCGAGGCAATGCGCACCTGTGAATTTATTCCCCCCTGGCCATCGCTGATATTGAGTTGGGGATCCGCCGCCGGATCAGCCATCCATTGCCTGCCGTTGAGGACAAATTTATAGGCGTGGAGCCCCGGAGTAAGCGGGACGCGGACTTCCCAGATGCCGCCGGCGATTCGCCGCATCGGCGTGGCGCTGGGCGACCAGTTATTAAAATCTCCCGCAAGGTTGACGCGGTTAACGTGTGGTCCGCCGGCGGGTGGTTTGAACGTAAAGACATGCGGAATTGTTGCCGGGATAACCGCGAGTTGCCGCGGTGACGCGGTTGCACGACCGACCGGCAATGTTGTGCTTAATGCCAATAAACCGCTCAATGCAAGCGTCATGATCGGCAGGGTGCGAAAACTGCGGCGCAGAAGCGATAGAATGTGACGCATGGGCATAAGTAATGTCCTGTTCAAATAAAACTTTTTCGGCGGTACCGGCGCAACGTGCATGGCACTATGCTCACTGCGTCCGGGTTTTCAGCTAAACCAAGCCAATAGCCCCTGGCCAAGTGATTATCGTGTACGCACAATGCTGGTGGATTCGCGCAATACCAGGTGCGTCGGCAGCACATCGGCCACGCGATCCACCTTGCCGCGAATCCGATTCACCAGCCGCTCGCAGGCCGCCACACCCAATTCATACAGTGGCAGGTGCACCGTGGTTAAACTGGGATTGGCATACGCCAGATGTTGAATATCATCAAACCCGACGACGGAAATATCATGCGGAACTTTATGTCCGTGCTCCACGAGATAACGTATGGCTCCCAGGGCCATTTTATCGTTGCCGCATAACAGTGCGGTAATGTTCCGGTCGCGGGTTGTAAGAAGGTGCGCTGCGGCCGCGCCGCCTTCGTCGGTAAAACAGCCATCGGCCAGCCATGATTCTTTAGGATCGATGCCGGCGTTACGCAATTCAGTGCTGTACACTTCCAGCACGTCCCGGGCGGTGGGGCTTTCAGGCGCGGCGTAAATCATTCCGATATTCCGGTGCCCCAGTTGCAGCAGGCAATTCATCGCCTGCTTGGCACCCATGCGATAATCACAATGGACATAATCCAGCATGCCGTCGCCAAAGCGGTTGTCCACCAGAATAATGGGGTATTGCCGGAGGTCGGCGAGGAATGTGTGTTTCTCATTGAACCCCACGCACAATACGCCATCGACAAATCTCCGCTCGTAAAGTTCGATATGCTTACCCTCTTTCAGGTATTGCGGTTTGGCTTGTTCAATTAACAGTTTGTGGCCGAGCTTGCCTGCCCGGTCGGATATGCCGCTGAGTATTTCACCGAAATAGGCATCGGCAAAAGCATGGCGCAGAGGTGGGAGCATCACCGCGAGCACCTGCGTAAATCGGCTGGAGAGGCTTTGCGCCAGCCGATTGGGCCGATACCCCATGGTGTCAATGACGCGCTGGACGCGGATATGCGTGGCCCGACTGATGCGCGGATTTTCATTGAGCACCATGGACACCGTTGCCACTGAAACGCCCGCCTCTTTGGCAACATCCCGAATGCTGATGCGGTCGGGAGATTTTTCCTCAACCGGTGGGACGTCAAATTTTACCTGGATTGGTTCAGCGGGACCGGCCGCGGTTGCGGCGAGGTCAGACGATTCAGGTAATTCATTTCTCAGTTTTGCTGTCATAATGAAACCTTCCCTATCTTACGCCCATCCCGCAGTTGAA
>JAJYZY010000208.1 GCA_021799715.1 Planctomycetota bacterium
GTCGGCCCGGTGCGATGAACCGATGAGAAGGGTAGTGATTTTGCCTGGCGGTTTGCCGACCGGACGGCTTAAAATAACCGGGCGTGGATGCTTTGGAGTGTGAATTTGCTGCCGATGCAACATAAAATCGTAAATGTATTCAGATCTTGTCGTTCCCTGCTGCGTATGGCTGCATTGCTTGGCGTGTTGATGTTGGTGTGGCGGGCGGTTCCGGTTGCGGCCTTTGGGCCGGAAGATGTCGGTATGTTCCCGCCCACGCCGGCGGTCAAGCCATATTTCAACTTTGATGGCAAAGGATTTATTATCCGGGGCAAACGGGTATTTATCGCCTCAGGCAGCATGCATTACCAGCGGGTACCGCGGGCTTTATGGAAAAGCCGGCTGCTGAAAATGAAGCGAGCGGGATTTAATTGCGTTCAGACGTACATTTTTTGGAGCTATCAGGAACAGCGAAAAGGACAGTTTAACTTCAAGGGCCGGCATAATCTGGCGGCATTTTTGAAACTCGTGCACAGTATGGGATTTTATGCGATTCTGCGCATCGGACCCTATTGTAACGGCGAGTGGAGTCAGGGCGGTTATCCCGTATGGCTGCGGTTTATTCCCGGTTTGGCGGTGCGGGAGGATGACAAACCATATATCGATGTCGTAACCAGCTACTACAATAAATTATTGCCCATTGTGGCCGCCAATGAGATCAACCATGGCGGCCCCGTGATCATGGTGCAGTTGGAAAATGAGGATTCACAGGGATGGGGCAATGTGCTGCCCAACAATTACTACAAATTTCTCTATAACAAAGCCCGGGCCATGGGTATTGATGTGCCGATGTATTTTAGCGGTATGCACCACGGAAACAGTCCCGCGGGTCCCGGCCCTTGGAGTACAAAAAATCGGACGGATCCATGGTTCACAACTGAAATGTGGACCGGGTGGTTTACGTTGTACCGCACGCATCCGCCGGCCCTGCGGGAAATATCTCGACAGTCGATGTGGCATGTGATTGCGTATGGCGGAAACGGATACGACGCATACATGGCGGTGGGGGGCACCACGCCATCATCGTATGTGGATAATACGGTCGGCCCAAGTTATGACTTTGCCGCACCCATCGGACAGGCCGGCGACCTGCGGCCATTGTATTACATATACAAGACCGCCAATTATTTTGCGCGCAGCTTTCAACGTATTTTAGAAACCAGTGTCAATGTGCGGCATTTGAAAATGCAGGCTCCCCCCGGTGTGCGCGTGTTTGAAAGGCAAAGTCCCAATGGGGATATGATTTTTTATCAGAATTTGTCATTTAATCCGGTGACGGTCAACATTCCCGGCGGTGTTCCGCAGGTTATTGCCGGATTTCATCTCTTTGCGGTAATTAAGAAATTTGCCATTAATAAACTCTTTGATCTGCAGTATGGCTGTGCGCGCATATTCGGAGTCTTTAAGCAGGGAGCAACCACAACGCTGGTGGCATACGGACCGCCAAAATCAGAATTGATGTTGCGATTGTCGGTGCGGGGAAAAATTCAGGCGCAATCAAAGGCATTTGTGGATTCGCCGCGCGGCGGCGCTTTGACATTGCGGGCAAAGGTGCCGGCGGAAGGGCCGGATATCTACCGCATAAAAACCGCGCATAACACCCTGCGGATATTTGTGGAAAGCCGCGATGCGATGTATCACACCTGGTTTTTAAATATTCTCGGGAAGCCCGCGCTGGTGTGTGGTCCGCACTACGTGGGCGCAGCGAATCGCGTCGATGGGCGTATGGTGCTTCACACACAGATGCCGCTGGATGCCAACATGGACAAGGCCCGGATTTATTTTGGTTCCTCCTCCAGGCCGGTGCCGGTGGGCATGGCGGCTGGAGCGGGAGTGCCGCAAGCCGCGGATCTGACGGTTCCGACATTTACGCCCTGGCAGATGCGGCTGGCGGATGGGCCGGCAAAACCCAATGCTGATGATAAACAATGGATTGCGGCACCCAATCCGCGGCAGATCGGGGTCGGCGATTATCCGGGTTTGCATCAGTGGTATCGCAGCATGGTAACGGTAAAAAAAGCCGGGATGTATCGCATTTTGTTTTCCCATCTGACAGGCACGGCGGATGTGTTTGTCAATGGAAAGTTGGCCGAGGCGGGCAGTCAGCCGGCGGTCAATGTGCAACTTAAAGCCGGAACCAATGCGCTGGCCATATTGGCCAGCGCCAGCGGGCGAGCTAAATTATGGACATATATTGGTCCATATAATAAAGTCGGGGCTGTCGGCATATTCGGCAAGGTTGTGCTGATGCGGGAGATTTCCAGGCAAATGGTCGTGAAAAACTGGAAATACCGTTATCTGGCATTGGCTAAATCAACGGCGATGGTGCGGGTGTTATCCGATGTCAGCGGGGGAAAGTGGACGTCCTTGCGAGGCGGAGCCATTCCCGAATTCAAGAAAAGCGGCATGGTCTGGCTGCGGGCCAAACTGCCGGCATTAAACGCCGATCATCTGGTTTTTTCCTGGCAACATCCGATATCCAACGCATTTATATGTTTTGATTCAGGACGGGTCGATGCGTTGGCCGCCGGCACTGACCGGTCGCGGGCTATGCTGACCTTCTGGTATGGCAAGCAACCCAATGTGTTAAGTATTCTTATTCCGGCCAATACCATGCACAGCCTGGGGCAGGTGGTATTGAGCGTGTCCCGGCTGGCTCCGGCGCTTGCCGGCGGGGGAGCTATTGTCAATTGGCGGATGCGTGGCGGAATGGGATCGCCCTCGGCCGGGGTGGGATGGAAAAAATTCACCGCGGCTCCGGATGTGCCCTGCTTTTATCGCACGACATTTGTATGGAAGCCAAAGTTAAATGCGGTCAAGGAGTTGCATTTGATTTTGCGCGTGGCATGGGGCGATTTAACTGGCGGGTATATGTGGCTCAACGGTCATAATCTGGGGCATTATCCGGATAATATTATGCACATGGGACTGTATGTGCCAAGCTGTTATCTCAATCGCGGGGTCAATGATTTGATTGTTTCCGACCAGGAAGGCCATTCTCCCGTCAACACTCACCTGGTCGTGGAAAAAACCGCGAGCCGCTGGTACGTGAAATTGGCCTCCAAATGAATTACGCCCACCGGCGTTTCCGCAACCCCAGAATTCCCAGTGCCCCGATCGCCAGCAGAGCCAGGGATGCGGGTTCAGGCACGGGAGCGGCGTAAGGGCTTGCCACTTGCGGCATATCCGCCAGTTGGGCCGATGTGGCTGTCACTGTG
>JAJYZY010000209.1 GCA_021799715.1 Planctomycetota bacterium
GGCGCATCAGCGGGCCGTTTGCCCGGGGACAGGCTGTCGCGGTGGGCGTGGATGGCCAGGACAATACACCCATTCCCAATGGTATGGTATGGAACATGGTGTATGATCCGCTGGCACCGGCCGGGATCATGGCGGAAATAACATCCGATGAACTCTGGCTGCGCGCCAAGCGGTTTCTCGATGAGTTACTCCCTGTGGCGGAAGAGGCTAAAGTGCATCTTGCGGCGCATCCCGATGATCCTCCATTTGCCACCCTGCGAAATACGCCCCGGCTTGTGTATCAACCCGCCCTTTATCAGAAATTATTGGATTTGAATTCCAGCCCCTGCAACGGCTTGGAGTTTTGTGTGGGGTCCATCGCGGAAATGACGCAGGGAGATGTCTATGAAGCGGTAGATCAATACAGTCGGCAGGGAAAGATATGTTATGTTCATCTGCGAAATGTTCGGGGAAAAATTCCCAGCTATCGTGAAACATTTATCGATGAAGGTGATGTGGACATTTTGCGCGTACTGCGGATTCTTAAAGAGAATCATTTTAACGGCGTATTAATTCCCGATCACGCGCCGCAGATGTCCTGTAGTGCGCCGTGGCACGCGGGCATGGCGTATGCCTTGGGATATATCAGCGCGGCGTTGGCGGCGATACAGGCGTGAGGCGCTTGGCAGATATGGTGACCATGGAATTTTATTATTCAGGAGTGTTTTATGTCAGATGAAATTAAACCTTTGGGCCGGAAAATAAGCCGAAGAAGATTTATTTCCACGGCAACCGCCAGCACGATGCTGGCGTCTCTGCGACCGCGAATTGGCGGCCTTGCGGAGGGTGAATCAGCCGCCGAAAGGCCGAAGCCACCCGCCGCCACGGTGGGCATTTCGCCGCAGGCCTATGACAGAGCCGCTCGCCGCGCCGCCGCTCTGGTGGCTCGGATGACGTTGACGGAAAAAACCGGGCAATTGGGCAATACCGCGCCGGCCATCAAACGCCTGGGGTTGCCGGCGTATCAATATTGGCATGAAGCTCTCCATGGTCTGCTGCGCGGGGGGCCGTGCACGAGTTTTCCGGTGCCCCTGGCCATGGCCAATTCCTGGAATCCGGCGCTGGCCCGAAAAGTGTATACCGCGGTTTCCGATGAAGCACGTGCGTACCATAACCAGCACGGTACCGCGTTGGCTTATTATTCACCCCAAACACTTAACACGGCCAAGGATCCGCGCTGGGGGCGCATTGACGAAACCCTCGGCGAAGATCCGCATCTGATAGGCACGATGGTGGCCAACGTGGTGCAGGGGATGCAGGGGGATAATCCCAATTTTCTAAAAACCGTCTGCTGCGCTAAACATTTTATCTGCAATGAAACCGATGATGATCGTCATACCACTTCCGCGAGCGTCAATTCCCGCAGCTTCTGGGAGTATTACACACGGCCCTTCCGCAGTGCGGTGGATGCCGGCGTATTTACCGTCATGGGATCGTATAATGAAATTAACGGTATTCCCTGTTGCGCCGATCGCTTCTTATTGACCGATCTGCTGCGCCACCGCTGGGGTTTCCGGGGTTATGTCACCTCCGATTGCGACGCGGTTAGCGATATCTATCAGACCCATCATTACGTTCCCACCGGTGAGCAAGCGGCGGCTTTGGCGATGCAGGCCGGTTGTGATTTGAACTGCGGTTTTGCCTGGGGCACGTATCAGAAATTTTTACCGCGTGCTGTGGCGCTGGAATTGGTAAGCCAAGCCGATATTGACCAGGCCTTAACACGCATTCTCACCGCGCGATTCCTGTTCGGTGAATTTGATGATCCGAATGTTGTGCCATACAACACCATCGCCTTCAGCGTGGTTGACAGTCCGGAACATCGACAACTTGCTCTGGAAGCGGGGCGGGAATCGCTGGTTCTGCTGAAAAATGACGCGAAAATGCTGCCTTTGGACAAGGCAAAAATTAAAAAAGTGGCGGTCATTGGTCCCATGGCCGATCGCTGCGCACTGGGCGGTTACAGCGGCGGCCCGTTCGTACATGTTTCACCCCTGGATGGTATTGCCGCGGCTCTGGGTTCGCCAAGACCGCAAAATCGCATCGATGCCATCAACTTTTCCTCCATTGACTGGAGCTATAAATTCTTCAACTGTGTCCTGCCGGATGCCACTTTGGGCCTGATGCAAAATGGGTTCTATGTGCAGTTACCGGCGGCGGATTTCACCGGGCGAACCAGCATCAAAGCGCGGGCAAGTTCTGCCTCCACCGGAGGCGTGGTGGAAGTCCATTTAGACAGCCCGACCGGCGAAGTTGCCGCCCGAATTAAAATTAAACCCACCGGCGGTTGGGATACATTCCACGAGTTTTCCGCTCCGATTAACAACGCCTCCGGCTGGCATTCCATCTACCTGGTATTTACCGGCGACAGCGACCAGAAGGATCTGTTCCATCTTGACTATATTGAATTACTCCCATTAGACACTCCAAAAGCCGGCCGCGTGCAGGTGGAGTTTGTGCGGGGCTGCACCGTACAGGGGCCGGCCAATAAGCAGTGGCTGAAAAAAGCGGCCCAGGCGGCCAAAGACGCGGATGTGGTATTTCTGGTTCTTGGTACGGATCAGACTATTGATCATGAGCAGTTGGACCGCCAGGATATTGTCCTTCCCGGAGCACAGCATGATCTGGCGCAAGTGGTGCATAACGCCAATGCCAATACCGTGCTGATACTTTCCGCCAACTGCCCGGTTGCCATACCCTGGGAGGATGAACATATCCCGGCCATTCTCTGCGCCCTGTGCGCGGGACAGGCGCAGGGGACCGCTATAGCCGAAACCATCTTCGGACATTACAACCCCGGTGGAAAACTGGCGGAAACGTGGTATCGCAGCCTGCGACAATTGCCGGGCTTTCATGATTACGACATCATCAATGACCGCACGTACATGTATTTCCGCGGACGGTGTTTGTATCCGTTCGGCTTTGGGTTAAGTTACAGCACCTTTGAATTCAGCAATATAAAAACGGATGCCCTGGCGCTCTCCGCCGGTAGCGCGGTGCAAGTTTCCGCAACGGTAACCAATACCAGCGACATCCCGGGTTCAGAGGTCATGCAGTTATATGTTGCGGCTCCCAAGTCCAAGGTGCGCCGCCCCATCAAGCAATTGGTCGGATTTCAGCGTGTGCACTTGGCCCCCCATGAACATCGCACTGTGACGTTCACGTTGCCCTATAACGATCAGGCCCTCTGGTTCTGGGATGAGCGCAAGCGCA
>JAJYZY010000210.1 GCA_021799715.1 Planctomycetota bacterium
GTTGTGGGTAATGCGGAATTAACCAACGGAATGGCGGTTACAGGGACGTTTAAGCCATGAATTTTAATCAATGGATTCATAAGCACACCCGGTCAGTGCTATTTATCATGCTGGTGCTGGCAGTGGGTGGAGCCTTGGCCGCTCTGGGGCTGCCGGTGGCTCTATTTCCGCGGGTAAGCTTTCCGCGTATTGAAGTCTCGGTGGATTCCGGCGAACAACCGGCCCAACGGATGGCGGTAGCGGTGACTTACCCGGTGGAGCAAGCGGTGCGGTCCATCCCCGGAGTGCAATCGGTTCAAGCTCGTACCGGCCGAGGGTCATGTGAACTGAAAATTGGCTTCGCCTGGGGTTCCGACATGGCGCAAGCGCTGCTCGAGGTGGACTCCCAGATTAACGGCATTCTACCCCGACTGCCCGCCGAAACGAGCTTTCGCGCCAAACGCATGGACACCACCAACTTTCCGGTATTGGGATACAGCCTGACATCCTCCACGGTATCTCCCAGCCGCCTGCGCACGATTGCTAAATATCAGATTGAACCGGTGGTTTCCACTGTGCGCGGCGTAGCGCGGGTGCAGGTGCAGGGCGGGGCGATTCCGGAATATCATGTCATTGTTGATCCGGCCCGCCTGCAGGCCTTTAACATGACGCTGGCGGATGTTTCCCAAGCCCTTAGCGCGGCTAATGTACTTAGTGCGGTGGGCAAATTTGAAGACCATGACAAATTGTATCTGATTATTTCCAACACCAGCTACCGCAGCATCCGGCAGATTCAACAGGTTGTTCTCCGCACAGGTGCCAACGGGCTGGTTCGGCTGGGTGATGTGGCCACCGTTAAGCTTTCCACAAAGCCCCAATGGACGCGCGTGGATGCTGACGGACACCCCGCCGTGCTCCTACAGGTTTTTCAGCAGCCGGGCGGCAATACCGTGCGCATTGCCGCGGCCATCAAAAGAAAAATAGACAGTTTTAAGAAGAATCTTCCAGCGGGCATTGACATCGCGACGTGGTACAATCAAAGTCAGCTTATTCTGGCTTCGGCGGCATCGGTGCGGGATGCGGTACTCATTGGAATCCTTCTTGCGGTGGTGGTGCTGCTGCTATTTTTGCGCAACTGGAAAATTACGCTGATTGCCGCGCTGGTGGTGCCGGCGGTGCTCAGTTCCACCATTCTGCTTTTGTATCTGTTCCACATGACGTTTAATATCATGACGCTGGGCGGTATGGCGGCGGCGGTGGGGTTGATTATTGATGACGCCATTGTCATGGTGGAACACATTGTGCGGCGCACCCGTGGAGCCGCCGGTGACATGCGTGGGCGGGTGATTAAAGCCACGCGGGAATTTACCGGCCCGCTGGCCGGATCATCCACTTCCACGATGATTATTTTCGCGCCGCTGGCCTTCCTTTCCGGCGTCACGGGTGCGTTTTTTAAAGCCTTGTCGTTGACCATGGCGGCGAGCCTGCTGATTTCGTTTTTTATGGCTTGGCTGGCGGTTCCGGTGCTGGCCGCCGGTTTTCTCGATCAACGCGATGCCAACCAGCCTGAAGGCGGTAGAATCACCGCCTATCTTCATCGCGTCTATGGATGGATCATGGTGCGGATTCTTCGCGTGCCGGGGCTGGTGCTGGTGGTGCTGATCCCCATTCTGGTGCTGGGATTTGCCGCCTATAAGAATGTCGGAAGTGGTTTTATGCCCCACATGGACGAGGGGGGCTTTATTCTTAATTACGTGGCAAATCCAGGCACCTCCCCCACAGAGACCAATCGGCTGTTGCTGGAAGTGGAAAAAATAATTCTCGCTAATAAATATGTCGATACATTTTCACGCCGAACCGGATTACAACTCGGCGGCGGCACCACACGATCCTACACCGGTGATTTTTTTATCCGCCTCAAGGGATTTCCCAGACCCCCGATTGAGCAGATTATGACGGCGATTCGCCGACGAATCCGCCGACGCGTGCCGGGGCTGAAAATTGACACCGCCCAGATGATGCAGGACCTGATCGGGGATCTGACCGCGGTACCACAGCCCATTGAAATAAAAATTTTCTCGGACAGCGGCCCGATGCTGGATGCGCAGGCCCTGAAAGTGAAACGCGCCATATCGTCGATTCCCGGCGTGGTGGAAGTGCGCAGCGGCATTCAGATCGCGGGCGATGCGCTGCAGATTCGCGTGAATCGCATCAAAGCCGCCCTGCAGGGCATGACGGCCGGCGCGATTACCACCGCGTTAAATCAGTATCTTTCCGGCACGGTGACCACGCGAATCCAACGTGGCCCGCAGATGATCGGCGTGCGCGTATGGGTTCCCCAGGCCGACCGCGCCACGGAACAGGATATCGACAACCTGCTGTTGCGCGCACCCGATGGACATTTATTTCCGCTCAAAGAGGTGGCGTCGATTGAAACACTCACCGGTCAGCAGGAGATATTCAGCGATAATCTCAAACGCATGATTGCCGTTACCGCCCGCATCAACGGCCGCGATATGGGTTCGACCGTTGCGGCGGTGCAGCAGGTGCTTAATAAACCGGGCATGTTTCCGCACGGGATGTATTATGCGATGGGCGGATTGTACAAACAGCAGCAAATCGCATTTAAGGGCCTCTTGGTGGTGATGATCGCCGCGGTTTTGCTGGTTTTTCTGGTGCTGCTATTTCTTTATGAACATTTCCGCGTGGCTTTGGCGATGCTGTCGATTCCGCTGTTGGCGCTATGCTGTGTATTTGTCGGACTGTGGATTACCCACACAGAACTCAACGTTTCTTCCATGATGGGCATGACCATGGTGGTGGGAATTGTGACGGAAGTCGGAATATTTTATTACTCGGAATACAACGATATGAGCGACGATACGCCCGTGCGAAAACGCCTGATTGACGCCGGGAAAAACCGCATGAGACCCATTGCCATGACAACCATTGCCGCAATTCTGGCACTTTTACCGCTGGCCTTGGGACTGGGACAGGGTTCACAAATGCAACAGCCTCTGGCCATTGCGATTATCACCGGCCTATGCGTGCAACTGCCGCTGACGCTGGTGATTCTGCCGGCGTTATTGGGAATTGTGCATCGCGTAAATGTTGCCTGGCCACCAGAAGCCGGTGCGAGTGTAAGACATTAGAAACTCGCGTCGACACTGAGCATGACATACGCCGCATTGGCAATTTGCGCTACCGCCTGTTCGTCCCGCGCGTCAAAGCCCTGGCTGAAGGCCTGATTGAAAGCGTACCCAGCGCCAA
>JAJYZY010000211.1 GCA_021799715.1 Planctomycetota bacterium
AATTCTCACACAATATTAGTGGCTACACGTAAGTGCGAAAAACACACATAAGCCATTGTAAATAATAGAGATATGTAAAAATGGCCTTGGAACATCCGCTATATACATTCGATGCACATTTAAAATTTTGCCCGTTAAATTACCGCACCGGTTAAGCGTGCTGCCTCGATTGTGGCAAACGCGCATAACCGGAAATAGTCGGCGTTTTGAGGCGATTGATCAACGATTCAAAGATCTCTTCAATTATTCATCTTTGCGACAAGTGGAATTTTTTTGTTAAACACAGATAATAAAGCACTTGGAATTTTTGCGGCCCGGGTCGCTGGTTATGTAACGCATTGGAACTTATCAGATGATTGTCATTCTTAAGCCGGGGGCCGATGACGCCCTTGTAACCAATATTGTCTCACAAATTGAAGCTCTGGGCCTTCAGGCGCATTTGTCCAAGGGGCAATTTCGTACGGTCATCGGCGTAGTGGGTGAAGAAGTCAAGGTAGATAAAGAACACCTGATGGCCATCAATGGCGTTGAGCAGGTACTGCCGATCATGCGACCCTACAAATTAGCAAGCCGGGAATTCCATAAGGCCGATACGGTAGTTGAAATCCCGTGCCCCGGCGGCGGGACGGTAAAAGTCGGCGGCGGTCACTGCGTTTCGATCGCGGGTCCCTGTGCTTGTGAAAATGAACAAATGGTACATAACATTGCCCGGTTCATACGTGCCTCCGGCGCGGCGGTACTCCGGGGCGGCGCGTATAAACCGCGGACGAGTCCCTACAGCTTTCAAGGCCACGGTGAAGATGCGTTAAAATGGCTGCGCGACGCGGGGCGGGAAAACGGCATGCCCATTATCACCGAAGTCATGGACACGCGACACGTCGCGATTATCGAAAAATATACCGATGTATTCCAAATCGGCGCGCGTAATATGCAGAACTTCAATCTGCTTTTTGAAGTCGGAAAAACCCGCAAACCCGTGCTGCTTAAACGCGGCATGGCCGGTTCCATTCAGGAATGGCTCATGAGCGCGGAATACGTGCTTAGCCAGGGAAATCGGCAGGTCATTCTTTGCGAACGTGGCATTAAAACCTTTGAAACCGCCCTGCGGTTTACACTGGACATATCCGCGGTGCCTGTGGTAAAAGCCAACAGTCACCTGCCGGTGATCGTGGACCCCAGCCATGCCAGCGGCGTGCGGGATTTTGTCCCCGCTCTGGCGCAGGCCGGGATTGCGGCGGGTGCCGATGGCATCATGGTGGAAGTACATGATAATCCGGCCAAGGCGATGTGCGACGGCCCCCAGGCGCTGTTGCCGGATGCATTTTCGGATCTGATGGTAACGCTGAAAAAATTGGCCGGCGTTCTGGGAAGGGAGTTTTCCGTCCCCGCCCCGCTGCCGACATTGGGGCATGTAACGGTTTGATGCCGTTGTGGTTCATCCACCGCGCGGTGGTGGAACTACCTGAAATATTCTGTTCCATGAATGGAGAATTATAAATCATGCGAAAATATTTAATTGCCGGCAACTGGAAAATGAATCTGGATCGCGGCGAGAGCGTTGATTTAGCGGGCAAAATTACCGCCAAGCTGCCCGCCCCCTGTCCGGTGGAAGTCAGCGTCATTCCCACACTGGTGCATCTGGAGGCGGTCCGGCAGATTATTGGTTCGACGATGCAACTTGGGGCGCAAAACGTCTATTTTGAGAAAAAAGGGGCGTTCACCGGTGAAGTCAGCGTGGCGATGCTGCGGGACATGGGTGTGAAATATGTATTGGCCGGGCATAGCGAACGACGACACATCCTCGGTGAAACCGATGAAATGGTCGGCAAGAAGGCCCATGCCATCGTGACGGAAGGCCTCGGAGTTATTCTGTGTGTTGGAGAAACCCTGGAGCAGCGGCAGAATTTTAAGACGGTTGAAGTTGTGGGCAGGCAATTGGATGCCGGTCTGGCGCATGTATCGGCCGGCAGCGCCGAAGCGGGCCATCTGGTTATTGCGTATGAGCCGGTCTGGGCCATTGGCACCGGCTTAACCGCCACACCGGCGCAAGCGCAGGAAGTACACGCTTTTATCCGGACCAAATTGAGCGAAAAATATGGTCAAAACACCGCGCAGGCCATTCGAATTCAGTATGGCGGATCCGCGAAAAAAGCCAATGCCGCGGAACTCCTGTCGCAGGGTGATATTGACGGCTTGCTGATCGGGGGAGCAAGCCTGATGGCGGATGAATTCATTGGTATTGTGCAGGCTGCCGTTGCCGCGCAGCCGGGGCATTAACTCAACTTGGTAACCGAGCCGACGGCTCAAGGATAACACGACGCATGACAACATTTTTTTCAATCTTGCTGGTACTGCTTGGCGTAGTGATGATTTTTGTCATTCTCCTGCAGCGCGGACGCGGCGGCGGTTTGATCGGCGCGTTTGGAGCCGGTGGCGGCGGATCGGCCTTCGGCACAAAAACCGGGGATGTCTTTACCACCATCACGGTGGTTCTTTTTGTGCTGTTTATGTTTCTGGCGATCGGCCTGAACTGGATGGTACAGGGAAAAACACCCGTTGCCGCAACCCATCCCGCGGCAACCACGCAGGCACCGGCAACTGGAACGTCGGCAGGCACTGCGACGACTCCGGAAAAAGCCGCCGCCAAGACCGCCGCAACCGTCGCGCCGACCAAAGTTCCGGCTGGCACTGCAACCACGGCTAAACCGGCGGCAACGCATCCTTAATTGGGTTCGGAGTTTAGATGATTATCAGCATGACCGGTTATGGCCGAGCGAGCCTGGAAGAGGAACATTTCTTCTGCCAGGTGGAAATTCGTTCAGTGAATAACCGATTTCTAAAAGCATCGATCCGCCTGCCCGATGAACTTGCTGAATGTGAAGCGGACATTGACAAACTGGTGCGGCAACAGCTTTGTCGCGGATCGATTAATGTCACCGTTACAGTGGTGTTGCCGTCGGGAACGGCGGCACCGGTAAACCGGGAGGCAGCGCAATATTACCTCAAGGAAATGCAGGATTTGGCGCATTGGGCCAAAGAATCGGCGGCCGCGCCGATGACCATTGACCTTACGCAATTGTTACTGTTGCCGGGAGTGTGCGAATCACCCAATCGTGGATTGGCCGCCCCGGAACACCAGCACCGGCGCGATGCGGTTAACCGCCTGACCGCCGATGCATTGGCTCAGGTTGTCCAGATGCGCAAGCGTGAAGGCGAAGCGCTGTGGAAAGATTT
>JAJYZY010000001.1 GCA_021799715.1 Planctomycetota bacterium
CGAGCAATATACGCCATTTTCACGCCCGTTGGCGGAAAAGCTGCGACCGGCATGCCCGGACACACGGGAAAACTCAAATCGTCATATATGATTGTCTATATATGATTTCGCCCTGATTGCTACCCGTGCCGATTTCCCAAATCGAGGCACCCTCCGGAACAAATATATTCCCTATTTTGCACTCAACCCGCCCATCCGGCCCGCCAAGGAATACCCCCTTCCCACCAGGCATTGCGATATTAGAAATATCGCTGCAGGAACCGATGATAAGGCATGCCAATTGGCGTGGAAACTCCCAGACTGCACTACCGGTATCTGCCCAGTTTTCAATTGCTTCAGACTCGACGAGCACACTTACTCCTCAATAGTGAAGATTACGCGAATTGACCGAAAATTTCGAGTCGCAATGGTCCGGCCCTTTCCCTGCCCCCCTCCAGTGGCCTGCCTGCCCCGCCCGTTCCATGATGGCAATTCCTTCCGGAGCTTGGCCGAAGAGCTTTCCGACAACGTGGACTATTTTCCTTTCCAGTGTGCCCGTGCCAGCTTCCCCATCCGCCGTCTCCGCCTCGACACAGTTCCGCCCGTCCCGGAATGCCTTGGCAATAGGCTTTTCCCGGCGGCAGAACACCGCCATCGCCAGAACTTTCACGCCACAGCTCTGCCCTCGCAAGCCGTAATGCAGGAGGATCCGCATGTGAAGGAACATTATGTGAATCCATCGACAACGCCTTCGTGAATCAAAGGCGATCAACATTCAGCCCTCCCCGAAATTTCCGCCGGCTGGGGCACGAAGGCCGCGTAACCGTCGTTTCTTCATATCCGCTGCCCCATGCGGCACCAAATACGGCACGCGGCGACCGGGGAACGTGGGAAAACACCTAACTTGCAGGCCAATGCCGATGCCAATGTATGCAGTTATGTACATTATAACAAACTGCGCCCGGCAGGACTCGAACCTGCAACCTCGTGGTTCGAAGCCACGCGCTCTATCCAATTGCGCTACGGGCGCTTTAACGAACCGCACAGAGTTTAACGGCAAATCACTTCTGATGAAACTGTGCGTCAAAAACCACCGTGCTGGGCGCAAAATCCAGACGTTTTACAAATGCCGCCGATTCCATTGCGCCATGCTCCCGGTCCATGTTCTGATCTTCCCATTCCACGGATAATGGTCCTTGATATTGAATTTCATTTAAGGCCCGTATGATCCGTTCAAAATCCACACTGCCGCGCCCCAGCGATCTGAATTCCCATAACCGTTCCGGATGGCCGAAGGGCAAATGACCGCCGAATACACCGCTGCGACCGGCCGTCCGGCTGACCCATGCGTCTTTCATGTGAACATGATAGATGCGGTCATGAAACTCGCGGATAAATTGCACATAATCCACCGACTGATATATAAAATGGGAAGGATCAAAATTAAACCCGAAGGCCTTTCTTCCACCCACCGCCTCCACAGCCATTTTCGCGCTGACCAGGTCAAACGCTATTTCCGTCGGGTGCGCCTCCAATGCAAACACCACATCATATTGATCAAAAACATCCAGAATCGGATTCCATTTATCCGCGAAGTCCGCAAAGCCATTCTCAATTTGCATCGGCAACACGGGTGGAAAGCTGTATACAAGATGCCAGATGCCGCTGCCGGTAAATCCGTTGACCACCGCGCGGGTCAGTCTTGATTTTACCTGGGCGGGGGCCGCATCAAAAAATCTCCGGGCCGCCTGCGCTGTGCGTTTCATTTCTTCCGCAGCGCGTTGCCGCACAGCCGCGGGATCGCCATCTCCCCAGACATGCGCTGGCAGAATGGATTTATGCCGCTGATCGATGCGATCACAGACCGCCTGCCCGACCAGATGATTGCTGATGGCAAAACAGGTTAACCCATGGCGGGAAAGCATATCCCATTTCTTTTTTACATAGCCGCGCTGATCCAATGCTTTGTTGATGTCAAAATGATCTCCCCAGCAGGCCAGTTCCATGCCGTCATAGCCAAAGGCTTTGGCCTTTTTACAAAGTGTTTCAAATGGAATATCCGCCCATTGTCCGGTGAAAAGCGTTACAGCCCTGGCCATGATGCTGTATCTCCATTGCACATGTTCGCGAACGGAAAGCTATCATATCCGGGGAATTGCCGCCACCAGCCGCCAAGCCATTCCGGTGAAATAAAATCGCGCAACATTCATTCCGCCGTAATTCTTAGCGCAGGGATTTGCCGTTCGATCTTGCAAAGAGTATTCTTCTTGCCCTTTGGTGGTTTTGCCCATGGAGCATAAAAAATGAGCGGAACGGCGGAATGGATAGCCCGGCATGACGGAGCCTTAATTGGCAATTATGGCAAACTTCCCGTAGTTTTGGCGCGCGGGCGCGGTGCCACGCTGTGGGATGTCGATGGCAAGGAATATATCGATTTGTTTGCCGGTTTTGGCGGGACGATTCTGGGACATTGTCATCCCCGGCTTGTGGCGGCCATCACGCAACAGGCTGAAACCCTGTGGCAGGTGGGGAATCAGTTTTACAGCGAGCCGCAAATTCGTCTTGCGGAGCACTTGAAATCAAAGGCCTTTGACGGTCAGGCGTTTTTTTGTCACAGCGGGGCGGAAGCGGCGGAAGCGGCCATCAAATTGGCCCGCATTTCAGCGGGTCCCAATCGCCCCAAAATCGTCACCATGCAAAAGGGTTTTCATGGCCGCACCATGGGGGCGTTATCCGCCACCGCCGGGCCGGCGCAAAATGGCTTTGCCCCCCTTGTGCCTGGGTTTGTGCATGTGCCATTTGACAATCTTGAGGCACTGGAAGAAGTGGTGGACGGCACGACCGCCGCAGTGATGCTTGAACCGATTCAGGGAGAAGGTGGGATGAATGAGCCGACCAAGGGCTACTTGCGCGCCGTTCGTGATCTATGTGATCGTTGCGGAGCGGCGTTGATTTTTGATGAAGTATGGACCGGCGTTGGGCGCACGGGGCATTGGTTCGGGCATCAGATATCCGGCGTCACACCGGATATTATGACCTTGGGAAAGGCTCTGGGTGGCGGTGTACCGGTGGGGGGCATTCTGGCGCATCCGCGGTTGGCTGCATTTTTCAAGCCTGGTACGCACGGTTGTACTCTGGGTGGCAATCCGATTTGCGCCAGCGTCAGCGCTGCGGTGTTTGATGTGATTGAGCAGGAGAAGCTGCTGCAATACGCCCGCACCGCCGGTGCCATGATTCGCGACCGACTTACCCGCGGTGCCATCAGCGGCAAAATACGGGCGATTCGCGGCAGCGGACTATTTCTGGGCGCGGAATTGAGCATTCCGGATGCCATGCCCGTGGTTCGCCATGCGCTGGAACAGGGACTGATAATCAATGCCACGCAGAAAAATGTCCTGCGCATATGTCCGTCGCTGGTTATCACCCACCAGCAGATTGAAAAAGCGATCGACATATTGGAAAAAGCGATTGCCGCGGTTTGAATTTGCGGTTCAGTTGATACAATAAAGCTTGCATGATGTTACCGCCCGGAGGGCTTTTGAATGCTGGTTAAAGAATGTATGAAATGTTCACGCCCGGCATTGATCCATATTACAGATGTGGTTGCAAAAGGTCCGCCGTTAAAGGTTGTTGAACTGCACCTGTGTCTGGAACACGCCATTGAAGCCGGACTCATGGGAGCGCCGGTGCTCGTGGGTAAAACGTCCACCGGTAAGCCGATCAAGCAGATTCCGATGCACCCGGAACTGGCGAAAATAAAGCAGCTCGACGCCGCCGCTGAAGTCGGCGACGATGCCGAAACAACTACAGGCGCGGTGGCCTGCCCCACCTGCGGCATCACATGGGCTCAATTTCAAAAGCGCGGCGTGCTTGGTTGTAGTAACGATTACACCCTTTTCGAAAAGCAGTTATCGGAATTAATCCGCTCCATGCACGAGCGACACACGCAGCACACCGGCAAACTTCCTCCTAATAGCAGTGCCACCGATACCGTTGTGCGGGCCAGGAAAATCCAACTCCAAACGCAACTAAGCGCTGCCGTTCAGGGGGAGCGATATGAAGAGGCGGCTCGCTTGCGGGATCAGCTGCGCAGTATCAGTGAAAGTAGTGCCTGAATCCGTTTCATGGTTGAAAAACAAGCTTTCTCATTACCGTTCATGGCCTGATCATCGACATCGCCGTTGGCCATATTGCAGGCCGTTGTGGTTCTGAAATTTTGTTTAACGATTCGTGGCAACAATGGCCTGCTGCGGATGCAGGACGGTTGTTCACGCAACGACGTATGATTGCCGTGTTCCAATTTCATTCTTCAAAATCAGCGTCAGTCGTGCCGTACCGGGCCGCGTCGTTGATCCACCCGCCAATTCGCATCCAACTTGACGCTTCCGCATCAAGCTAATGTGTCCGCTATCAATCGGATGGGGCGGATGACGGTTCATTGACGAATTGTGCCATAGAGGTGGACTTGCTTTGTTTATATTCATTGTTCAATGGCATGATGAGCTTCCACAGTTAAATTCCAGTGAGCGGCGAGGCCTTTTATAGGATCATTTCGGGAGAAACTGGAGCCTTGCAAAGATCATACGATCATAGCAAATTCAATTATGGGAATTATAAATATATAATAAAGAACTAAATATTCTATTTAAGGCATATAATGTCTAAACTTCGGGCTATTCAAAAATCGAGTTGCATACAGGGGCGTGTCTGGCGCATAATGCGTTTGGCGGAGGCTGGTCCGAGGTAGAAAAAGGACTGGCTTCTATGTTTCAGGGTTATGAGATCGATGGGCTTTTCGATGAAATGTTTGAAAAGCCCGAGCGGCCAAGGCCGCACTATTCCGCACTGTATTCCCGGCTCCATGACTTGGGAATGTCGGCGTTGCAGCACCGCAGCCGCATGGCGGATGTGTGTTTCCGTAATCAGGGTATTACCTTTACGGTCTACAAAGATACACTGGGTGTTGAAAAGATATTCCCATTTGATTTGATCCCTCGCATTATTCCCAACCGCGAATGGACCCATCTGGAACGTGGTTTGATCCAGCGCATTACCGCGTTAAATCTATTCTGCCACGATATTTACCATCAGCAGGCCATTTTGCGGGAAAAGATCATCGATGCGGAATTGATCTATGGTGCCAAGATGTTCCGGCGCGAAATGATCGGTGTGAATATCCCGCGGGATATTTATATCACCATCTGCGGCACGGATCTGATTCGCGATGCGCAGGGCAATTATCTGGTGTTGGAGGATAATTGCCGCACGCCCAGCGGCGTAAGTTATGTGCTGGAAAACCGGGCCGTCATGAAGCGGGTTTTTCCCGCGCTGTTTCAAGCCGCCCGCGTGCGGCCCATTGAAGATTATCCGCATAATCTGCTGCGTTGCCTCAAGCATCTTGCCCCGCCGGAAGTTGAAGAACCATGTATTGTGGTGCTCACGCCGGGCGTATTTAATTCGGCATACTTTGAACACAGCTTTCTGGCCCGGCAAATGGGGGTGGAGCTTGTGGAAGGCCGCGACCTGCTGGTGGAAGATAACTACATTTACATGCGCACCACGGCGGGTCTGCGACGGGTGGATGTCATTTATCGTCGGGTGGATGATGATTTTCTTGATCCGCTGTGTTTCCGCCCGGATTCCATGCTGGGAGTGGCGGGGCTGATGAACGTCTACCGCCTGGGGCATGTCGCACTGGCGAATTCCGTGGGAACCGGAGTGGCGGATGACAAAGCCATCTATCCGTTTGTGCCGGATATGATTCGCTTTTATCTCGCGGAAGAACCCATCCTGCAAAGTGTGCCAACATACATTTGCAGCCGTCCCGCTGATCGGCAATATGTTCTGGAGCATCTGGATCAACTGGTCGTCAAAGCCACCAATGAAGCCGGGGGTTACGGTATGTTGATGGGCCATCAGGCGGCGGCGGCGGAACGGGACGAATTTGCGTGTAAAATTCGTGATAATCCAAGAAACTTCATCGCTCAGCCGGTGGTGCAGCTAAGCCAGCAGCCCAGTCTGGTTGATGGAGCATTGCGGGGCCGCCGCATTGATCTTCGACCCTATATTCTCTTTGGCGAGAAAATTACGGTCATGCCCGGCGGCCTGACGCGCGTGGCGCTGCGGGAAGGATCGCTGGTGGTCAACAGTTCACAGGGGGGGGGCAGCAAAGATACGTGGGTACTTGAACCGGAGAATAAGCGATGACACAAGCCGCTATATTAACAACGTCGCAGGCCGCAGCACCGCGCCTGCCAAGGGCGCTTCTGGCCCGCGTAGCGGATGCCAGTTACTGGATGAGCCGTTACATAGAGCGCGCCGAACACATTGCGCGCATCCTGATGGTCAGCGTGGATTCATTAACCGGCGCGGGGGAACTGGAAAAGGAACTCTCGCATCAGGCGGTGGTGGATGTGTTGAAGATAACCTGGCAGGAACACATGCTTCCGGAACTGGTCAAGCCCGATTACACGCCCATGCAGGCGCTGATGGCGGTGGCCAAATATATGGCCTTGGATCCTTCCAACCCCATCAGCCTGATGAGTTGCCTGACCAAAGCGCGTGAAAACGCCCGGTCCATTCGCGAAAGTATTTCCAATGAAATGTGGGAGCAGCTTAATACCTTGTACTGGTCGCTGAAGGCGGATGACGCCATGGCCCGCTTCGACGATTCACCGCAGGAATTTTTCCGGCAAATGATGACCGGTTCGCTTTTGCTGCAGGGACTTGCGGACCAAACCATTGATCATGGGCAGGTCTGGCTGTTTATTCAGCTATCCAAATATCTTGAACGTGCGGATATGACATGCCGGATTCTACTGGCAAAATTTCAGACGCTGCATCAATTGGATTCCCTGGCGTCCCTGGATCCCGCGGGCCGCATTATCCACTGGATGGCCGTTCTACGGGCGTGTTGTTCGATTGAAGCATATCGCAGAGCCAATGTTGGGGAAATTGAGCCGGCCCTGGTGGCGGGATTCATCCTATTTGAGCCTACGTTTCCGCGCAGCGTTCATTTCTGTATCCATCATGCCCTGGAATCGGTGGACCGGATTCGCTCGGTTCTGGTAGCGGACGCCGGGCGCGATGCCCAGCGGCGGCTGGGGCGCTTGTTTGCGGAATTGCAATATTCGCGCGCTGCGCCAACCCAGGACAAAGGGCTGCTGGCCTTTCTGGAACAAATACGCAATTCCGCCGCCGATGCGTCCATTGCCGTGCAGGAGCAATGGCTGATGCGATCCGGTGAGCAGGCATCGCGCATGGAATTGGTTATGGGATAAACGTTTTCCGTGGACCCATGCGGATGTCAGGAAGATGTTTACACCGGCAGTGGTATCGGTGCCGTGGTTTGGAGTTAAGTGAATGCTCGTACAGGTTAGTCACATTACGGAATTGGATTATTCCGCGCTTATCAGTGAAACGGTCATGGAATTACGCATGGCCCCCCGGCAGGAACGCCTGCAACACCGCCTGTCGTTTGTGCTTGGCATCGGTCCGGCGTCCCAGGTACGCAATTATTTTGACTGGCTGGGCAATACCGTGCACACGTTTGCCATCAACAACCTGCACCGCAGCGTCAAAATTTCCGCCGTCAGCGTGGTCCAAACCTATGATCGACCGCGCCTGACGCAGCACACGGAAGACATGTGGCCGCTGGATCCGCCCACGGATCACAGCCTTTTTGACATGCTGCGGCTTGATGCGCCGGTGGTGGACTGCCCGGCCTTGACGGAATTGGCCGATAAAGTCAAACCGCGCGGGCGCGAATCGCTGTCGCGCGTCGGCCTGAACATCATGGATCTGATCAATGAGGAATTTGTGTATGAAAAGGGAATCACCAGCGCCTCAAGCACCATTGCCGAAGTGCTGGAGCACAAACGTGGGGTGTGCCAGGATTTTACACATCTGATGATCGGCCTGGCGCGCAAGCTCCGTATCCCGGCACGGTATGTCAGCGGCTTTATTCACGCCGGCAATCAGCAATTCCGCGGTGCCGCGGAAACGCATGCGTGGTGTGAATTGTATTTTCCCAGCAGCGGCTGGATCGGCTATGACCCCACGAACAACTGCGAAGTCAAGGATAACTTTGTAAAAATGGCGGTGGGGCGGCATTACATGGATGTCCCCCCGCATAAAGGCGTATACCGCGGCAACGCCAAGGAAGTCATGAAAGTTGAGGTACACACCATGGAATTGCCGGAAATTTCCGGCAATCTTGTCGGAGAGAGAACCTCCCCATTGAACGTTCCGGTATTTGGCAATACCGGCCGTGGTGGTGTGGTGCCATGGATTCTTGAAGAACAGGTTCAGCAGCAGCAGCAGCAGCAGCAGGGATGAGAAATGCAATCCCGTCACGACCGCACGCTGGATGTTCAAGCTGCGGATTTCCCAAGGAATGCAAGCAACAGAGCTTAATAGCCTCGGAGTTTTAAACACATGGCCATACTCGTCGCACTGAATCATGTAACCCATTATCGCTATGATCGGCTGGTTACCTTATCGCCGCAGGTGGTGCGCCTGCGACCGGCCCCGCACACCCGCACGCCCATTGTCAGTTATTCCATGCGCGTTGTTCCAGCTAAACATTTTGTCAATTGGCAACAGGATCCGTATGCCAATTATCAGGCGCGGCTGGTATTTCCGGAACTGACCAGGGAATTCAGGGTGGAAGTGGACTTGGTAGCGGAAATGACCGTGATCAATCCCTTCGATTTTTTCCTGGAACCGGAAGCTGAGAATTATCCATTCACCTATGATCCGACGTCGAAGCGCGAACTGGCACCATATCTGGAGGTTGCCGCGCCCGGCCCCCTGTTGACGGAACTGATTCAATCATGCCGGAGAAAAGGGCTGCGCACCGCGGATTTTCTGGTGGAAATAAACACTAAAATCAACCATCTGCTTAAATATGTCATACGCATGGAACCCGGCGTTCAGGGCGTGGAAGAAACGTTAACATGCCGCTCCGGCTCCTGCCGGGATTTTGCGTGGCTTCTGGTAAATTTATTCAGGCATTGCGGTCTGGCGGCGCGCTTTGTATCGGGTTATCTCATTCAATTGACCGCCGATGTTAAATCGTTGGACGGCCCGTCCGGCCCGGAGCGGGATTTTACCGATCTGCACGCGTGGGTTGAAGTATTTCTTCCCGGTGCCGGATGGGTGGGCCTGGATGCCACCAGCGGATTATTCACCGGCGAGGGGCACATTCCGCTGGCCTGCACGGCTGAACCATCGTCCGCAGCGCCTATTACCGGTGCCGTTGATGAGTGCGAGGCGGAATTTGATTTCAGCATGTCCGTGCGCCGCGTGCGTGAAGATCCGCGCGTGACCAAACCGTATACGGACGAACAATGGAAGAGTATTGAAGCCATGGGGCATCGGGTGGACGCGGTTCTGCAAAAGCAGGATGTCCGCCTGACCATGGGTGGCGAGCCTACGTTCGTATCCGTTGACAATGTGGACGCGCCGGAATGGAACACAACCGCGCAGGGAACGCAAAAGCGGAAGCTTGCCGGCCAATTAATCAAGCGGCTGCATCGACGTTTTGCCCCCGGCGGCTTGCTGCATTACGGCATTGGGAAGTGGTATCCGGGGGAATCTCTGCCTCGCTGGTCGTTGGCGTGCTATTGGCGCAAAGATGGTCGGCCTATATGGAACGACCCTAAACTTATCGCTGATGATGGGGAACAGCATCATCATACGGACGGCACGGCGCGGAACTTCCTGAACCAATTGACTGATCGGCTGCGGGGGGATGTTTCTTTCTCGCATGCCTTGCCGGGCTTTGAGGATGTCTGGTATTACCTCTGGAAAGAAAGGCGGTTGCCGGTCAACGTGGATCCTCTGCAAAATAATCTGAAGAATGCCGAAGATCGCCAACGCATGGCTAAAATATTTGAACAGGGGCTGGACAAGGTCATTGGATACGCTTTGCCTTTAAGGCCCATTGGAGCGCCGGGTGAAGGAATCTGGCAAACCGGGGCCTGGTTCCTGCGGCCTGAAAGGTTATATTTAATTCCGGGCGATTCGCCCATGGGCCTGCGGCTGCCGTTGGATTCACTGCCGTGGGTTCCCGACAGTCAATATCCACATATTTATCCGCGCGATCCGATGGAGCCTCTGGCGGACTTACCCGACTTGCATGGCGGCCAAAGGTATCGGCGGGGCCGTGATGAGCCTGCCAGCGTGGCCCAATTCCGGCAGCAGGATTGGGCGCTTGCGGAAGAGGGGCTTGGCACAGCGCTGGAAGAATATCGCCGGCGCATGCGGGAAAATCCATCATGGAAGCCGGAGCCGGGGCAGGCCGCGCCGCATGTGGTGCGCACGGCGATTTGTGTTGAGCCGCGCAACGGCACCTTGAATATTTTTATGCCGCCGATGCGTTATATTGAGGATTATCTTGACCTTGTGGCGCGTATTGAAGAAACCGCCGCGGATTTGAATACCCCGGTGGTCGTGGAAGGCTATACGCCGCCCTATGATCCGCGCATTAAACATCTTAAGGTCACGCCCGATCCGGGCGTCATTGAAGTCAATATTCAGCCTGTAAATTCCTGGAATGAAGCGGTGGATGTCACCACCGGTCTTTATGAAGACGCCCACTTTTCCCGCCTCGGAACGGAAAAATTTATGCTGGACGGGCGGCATTCCGGCACCGGCGGCGGGAATCATATTGTTATCGGCGGCGATACGCCTGCGGATTCGCCGTTTCTGCGCCGCCCGGATTTACTTAAGAGTCTGGTGGCGTACTGGCATAATCACCCGTCGCTGTCCTATCTGTTTTCCGGTCTGTTCATCGGTCCGACCAGTCAGGCGCCGCGGGCCGATGAAGGCCGCCCGGAAATGATTTATGAATTGGAAATAGCGAGAAAAGAAATTCAGCGTCAGCAGGGCGATACGGCACCGCCCTGGCTGGTGGATCGTGTATTTAGGAATCTTTTAATTGATTTAACCGGCAATACCCACCGCGCCGAATTCTGCATTGACAAGCTCTATTCTCCGGATTCTTCCAGTGGACGCTTGGGGCTGGTGGAGTTCCGTGGTTTCGAAATGCCGCCGCACGCGCGGATGTCATTAACACAGCAATTGCTCTTGCGCACGCTGATCGCCAGATTCTGGGATAAGCCCTACGACACCCCGCTGGTGCGGTGGGGCACGGAACTGCATGACCGATTCATGCTGCCTCATTTCGTCGCGGATGATTTTAACGAGGTGCTGCGCGATGCCTCCGGCACCGGCTTTGATCTGCGGCCTGATTGGTTCGCGCCGCATTTTGAATTTCGTTTCCCCTTGTTGGGAGAAATTGATTCGGTGGCCGCCGGCGGCATGAAGCTCGAATTCCGACAGGCCATTGAACCGTGGAATGTCCTGGGTGAAGAGCCGGCAGGGGGCGGTACGGTGCGCTTTGTTGATTCGTCGGTGGAACGTCTGCAAATAAAGACGTTGGGCATGATCAACACCCGACACCAGCTTGCCGTCAATGGAGTATTGCTGCCCCTCCATTCCACCGGGCGCAACGGCGAATATATATCCGCCGTGCGTTACCGGGCATGGCAGCCTTCGGCGTGCCTGCATCCGACGATCCCGGTGCATACGCCGTTGGTTTTTGACGTGGTGGATACCTGGAATGACCAGTCTGTGGCAGGTTGCGTCTATCATGTGTCGCATCCCGGTGGTCGTTCATTTGATCAATTTCCGGTCAATGCCTTTGAAGCTGAATCGCGTCGGATGGCCCGCTTCGTTAAATTCGGTCATACTCCGGGCGTCATCCGCCCGGGCAAGCTTGAACCGTCACTGGAATTTCCAATGACGCTGGACTTGCGACGGTGTTTTTAGCGGGTTTGCGGTACAATAATCGGTACCATTGCGTTTGAGTGAAAGGTGTATGACACAGCAACAGGAACAGATTTCATCGCCGCTCAATGCCGTGGACAGCCGATTGTATTCCTCCTATGCGCCAGCGCCGGGCCTTTACGATGAAATGATGGATTCGCAGGGTGCCGTGCGGCCGCACTGGCAGATGTTTCTAAATCTGCTGGATGATTTGGGGCCGGTGGAGTTGCATCACCGCTGGGAGACGGCACGGCAATTGATTCATGACAACGGCGTAACTTACAACGTATATGGTGATCCAGCCGGAATGGACCGCCCGTGGCATTTGGATTCACTTCCAGTGCTTTTTTCCGCTGCGGAGTGGTCCAATCTCCAAGCCGGTGTTGCCCAGCGTTCACGCCTGCTCGATGCGCTGCTTGATGACCTCTATGGCCCGCAACGCCTGCTTGCTGAAAAAATAATTCCTCCCGAACTGGTATTTGGCCACGGCGGCTTCCTAAGACCCCTGCATGGCGTGGCCGTTCCGGGTGCCCGCCGGCTGCACACCTATGCCGCCGATGTGGGGCGGGGGCCTGACGGCCGATTTGTCGTTTTGATGGATCGCACACAGGCTCCGTCGGGAACGGGATATACGCTGGAAAACCGGATGGTTATTTCGCGCGCTCTGCCGGATGTGTTTCGTGATTGCCGTGTGAGCCGACTGGCGACATTTTTCCGTCGCTTCCGTGAAACGCTCAAATCCCTGTCGCATCGGGAAAATCCCCGCATTGTGCTGCTGACGCCGGGGCCTTATAACGAAACATATTTTGAACATGCCTATCTGGCGCGGTATTTGGGTTATACACTTGTGGAAGGCGCCGATCTGATTGTCCGGGATAATTATGTATATCTTAAAATGCTCGGCGGCTTGCAGCGCGTGGATGTTATTTTACGCCGCCAGGATGACGACTTTTGCGATCCGCTGGAACTGCGCGCTGATTCCGCGTTGGGTGTTCCGGGGCTTGTGCAGGCGGTCTATTCGGGAAATGTCGCGGTGGCCAATGCCCTGGGATCCGGCCTGGCGGAAACTCCGGCCTTGATGATGTTTCTTCCCGCGATCTGCCGGTACCTGTTCAGTGAAGATTTAATGCTTCCCTCCGTCGATTCGTTCTGGTGCGGAAATCTCCAAGCCCGGCAATATGTTCTGGACAATCTTCCGCGCATGGTGATCAAATCGGCGTTTGTCGCAAGTCGGGAGAAGCCGGTATTCGCGCGCAACTTATCCCAGCATGACCTTGAAAAGCTCCGTGCGGGGATTCTGGCTTCGCCGTGGAATTATATCGGCGAACATTACGTCGAATTATCCACCGCGCCGGTGCTGGTGGAAGATCGGGTACTGCCGCGCCATCTGATTTTGCGTCTTCACGCCGCGAGTGTGGAAGATGGGTACACAGTTATGCCCGGAGGCCTGGCCAGATTCTCCGGCTCGGCGGATTCGATGATTGTGTCCATGCAGCGGGGCGGCGGTTCCAAGGATGCCTGGATTCTCTCGGATGGGCCGGTGGATTCATTCAGCTTTCTTCAACCGCCCGGGCAGCCGGTGATGATTTCCCGCGCCGGCGGTGATCTGCCCAGCCGCGTAGCGGATAATTTGTTCTGGCTGGGGCGATATGCGGAGCGGGCACAGGCCAATGCGCGCCTGGCGCGGGGTATCGTTATCAGGCTCATTGATCAAAATTTTGACTCTACCGCCGAACTTCCCACGCTGATGTCCGCCCTGGCTAAGCAGACCATGTATGTCGAACCGGAAGGGCGGCAAGGTTCTGCGGACGGCAAGCTTGTTGAGATATTGTTGCGCAATGCGCATGTCAACAGTTTTTTCGCCACCCTGCAGTCGATCTATCGCATTGCGGCCCTCGTGCGTGATCGCATGTCGCTGGATATCTGGCGGATCATCAACCGTCTGGATGAGGACTTTCCCCGCGCTGACCGGGCCGATCCGGCGCTTTTAGATATTCTGCCCGCGTTGGATCGCCTGATTATCACTTTTGCCGCCTTTGACGGCCTGACCATGGAATCCATGACCCGCAGCTATGCCTGGCGATTTTTGGATATCGGCCGCCGCATAGAGCGCGCCATCGGCACCTTGACCGTGCTGGCGGAAACACTGGTCTCCGTGGTAGACCGTGAAGGTCCGCTTCTGGAATCGGTTCTGGAAATTGCCGACTCCATTATTACATATCGCCGCCGCTACACCACCAACCTGCAGGTTCCGCCGGTGTTGGATATGCTTCTGGCCGATGAAAGCAATCCGCGCTCCGCCGCCTTTCAGTTGGTGCGCTTGCAGGAACATCTTGCTTCGCTGACCGGCGATGCTGGCGGGGCGGGTCTGTCCGCCCCCGAACGCATTGTATTGCGGCTGCTGACGGACATGCGCCTCGCGGATATGACCACATTGGGCCGGACGGGTGATGCCGATCAGAAACCCCGGCGGGAACATCTTTACAGGCTGCTGAAAATATGGATTGAAGAGTTGCGGATGCTTTCCGATGTCATCAGCCGCGCATATCTGGTGCATGTTTCCGAATCACGGCAGTTGGGCTTCCAACTTGCCGCCCCGGCGACTCCCGCCGCCGATTCATAGCGCTGTGGAATGAAAATAATGGCTATTGGAGTCTGTTGATGCCGGTTTATAAAATTAAACATATCACGCGCTATCGCTACGAGCAGCCGGTGACGATCTGCCATCATATTGCGCATCTATTGCCGCGGGAGGCTCCCCGGCATCTTTGGAGTTTTGCAGATTTGGAAATTTCCCCATCTGCGGTGCGCACGGATCGTTTGGATTATTTCGGCAATCGGCAGACATTCTTCAGTATTCAGGAGCCGCATCGCGAATTGCTGGTGACCTCCCGCAGTGAAGTTGATATTCTGCCGCCATCAACCGGAATGCTGTTTTCCAATCAGCCCTGGGAACAGGCGCGGGATGGCTTATGGAATATTCCGTCGCCGGATTTTGGCGGCGTCATACAGTTTACGTTTGAGTCCACTAAAATTGCGCAGCCGCCGGAGGCGGCGCGGTATGCCGCCGAGTCTTTTACACCCGGTCGCCCGGTGATGGAAGCTCTGGCGGACCTCATGGCACGGATTCACCAAGACTTTGAATTTGACTCTTCCGCTACCACGGTCGGTACCAGCGTGGCGGAAGTGCTTCGCCATCGCAAGGGCGTATGCCAGGATTTTGCCCATCTGGGAATCGCATGTCTGCGGTCAATGGGATTCGCCGCGCGCTATATTTCCGGATATTTACTTACATTGCCGCCGCCTGGAAAGCCACGCATGGTCGGTACTGATGCCTCGCATGCCTGGCTTGCCGTTTACGTGCCTGAGCTGGGCTGGCTGGAATTCGATCCAACCAATAATATGGTCCCGGCGGAACGCCATATCACCATCGCGCATGGACGTGATTTTTCCGATGTTTCACCCCTGCGCGGCGTGATACTCGGCGGTGGTAAACATGCGGTGCATGTTTCCGTTGATGTGGCCGCCGCTTGAGGACATGACCATGTGCGGACGGTTCACCCTGGCCAATCCGGCGGCGGCATTTAACGCCATGCCGTGGCTGCGCGACGTGCCACCTATATCACCCCGCTACAACATTGCCCCAGGACAGCGGACGCTTATTATTTGCGACCAATCCGGCCCGGAGGTTCGACTGGCGGCCTGGGGTTTGCGCAAAACTTGGGACACGACAAAGCGCGATCTTCTTATTAATGCCCGCTCGGAAAAGGTACTCGAAACGCCCAGTTTTTCCGAATCCTTCCGTCATCGGCGCTGTGTGATTCCCGCTGACGGATTTTATGAATGGCGAAAATCTTCCACCTCCGCTGAGCCGCATTTTTTCAGGCTCACGGGTGCCGCGCCATTCTGCTTCGCGGGGTTGTATGAGGGCGACGGGGATTCATTGAAGTTCGTAGTGCTGACAACCGCAGCCAATTCACTGGTGAAGCGCGTTCATTTGCGCATGCCGGTCATGCTTGCGCCAGCGGATGCCATGGCTTATATGTCCACGCCTCCGGACGCCCCTGAAATGCGACAGTTTTTCCAGCCTGTTCCAGCGTGCCGCATGGAGTCATATCGCGTTAACCCGCTGGTAAATCGGATTGAAAATGATTTTCCGGCCTGCATGGAATTGTACAAACCGGTTTCCGAAGGCCAGGGGGATTTGTTTTCGCACGGGCCCGAATAGCCGGTCTAACTTTGGGCCGCCTGCCGCGAGGTGCGGGAATCAAATAGACCAATGTCTATCAATCCGGGTATCGCGCGCTGTCTCCAGCATCTCTGACATGCGGCCCGGATTTGCCCTGCAATCAACCATAAACTTGATCGTTGGTTATAATACTGGTGGAAGAAAAAGGAATGCTTAAAATGGCAAAAAAAGTCAAATTGATGGATTTCACACGCCGTAAGTGCAAGGCCTGCGAAGGCGGGGTAAAACCGTACTCTGAGCAACAGATCGGAAAGCTCCTGAAATCAATTCCTGATTGGGAATTCAGCAACGGTACGCTAGTTCGGACGTTTGAATTCATGAACTTTTACCAGACCATGGCATTTGTGAATGCCGTCGCATGGCTGGCAAACTTGGAGAACCATCATCCGGATTTGGAGATTGGCTACAGTCGCTGCGTGATACGCTACAGCACACACGCGATTGGGGGTATATCTGAAAATGATTTTATTTGTGCCGCCAAGATCAATACGATTCTGGCGGTGTAATGGATGTGTCCGGAGAAGGAAGTTATGTCCGAAGCGCCTGTAAAAAAGCGTAAAGTGCTGATTCTTTCCGCCTCCGCCGGTACCGGGCATGTGCGGGCCGCCGATGCGCTGTTGAAGATATGTCAAAACCATCCCGGGGTGGGGGAAGTGCAGCATTGGGATATGTTGAAATACACCACGCGGCTATTTCGGCATATCTATTCGCAGGTATATCTGGATTTAATCAACAAGGCACCGCGCATGCTGGGCTGGATTTACGATACGTTTGATACGCCGTGGCGAAATGAAAAGATGCGCATGGCGTTTGAGAAATTCAATGCCGGTCCGTTCCTCAAGGCCGCCATGGCCTTTGAGCCGGATCACATTATCTGCACGCATTTTACCCCGGCGAGTCTCCTGGGATGGTTGTATGAAAAGGGTAAAATTCCCGTAAAACCCGCCATTGTGGTCACGGATTATGACTGTCATGCCATGTGGCTCAACCGTACCTATCAGCAATACTTTGTTCTCCTGGATGAAACCCGTGAGTTTCTGGCGCAGTTGGGAATTGATCCCGGCCGCATCACCATGTCCGGCATTCCAATTGATCCGGTGTTCATGGAGCGGAAATCGCGGGCGTCGGTGTGCCGCAAACTTGGCCTCGCGGATGATCTATTTACCATTATGGTCTCAGCCGGTGGTTACGGTGTCGGCCCGGTCGAGGCCCTGTTGACGGAGTTGTTGAAAATCAAGCGTCCAGTTCAACTTGTCGTGATCGCCGGCCGAAGCGAAGAACTCAAGCGGCATTTGGATCAGCTTGCGGCGCGGCAAAATCGCGATTCCGCGGCACGGGTTGTTCCCGTTGGCTTTACCGCGTTGATGGATGAATATATGGCCGCGGCCGACATGCTGCTGGGTAAACCCGGCGGCTTGACCACCAGCGAGGCCATGGCGAGGAATCTCCCGCTATGCATCGTTAATCCCATTCCCGGTCAGGAAGAACGTAATTCCGCGCATCTGCTTGAAATGGGAGTCGCCATTCGCAGCAACAACCTGCCGACATTGGCCTGGAAAATTCAACAACTCATCGACGATCCGCAGCGGTTGTCGCGCATGCGCGAAAATACGCGAATGCTGGCCCATCCGGAGGCCGCGCAGACCATCGTCAACACCGTTCTCAGTCTGCCGCTGGAGCCTGACACCGACGATCCGCCGAAGCGGCAGTTATTTTTTTCAGGCCGTTGGAAAAGATCACGCCTGTTGCGCAAGCGGCGTCTGGGCAGAGTTAATCCGGCCAACGTTTCCTGATCGTGACGCATGTTGCATACTGACGAACTTGATTATGTGCTGCCGCCGGAATTAATTGCCCGCAACCCGGTGCATCCGCGGGATCACAGCCGCCTTTTGGTTTTTCGCCGCAGCGCCGATTCCATTGAAGATTGCCAATTTTCCGATTTGCCGCAATTGCTTTCGCCCGGCGATCTGCTGATCGCCAATGATACGCGCGTAATCCCGGCCAAACTTTCGTTAAGCAAAGAATCCGGCGGTAGTATCACGGGGTTGTTCATCGATGAACTTTCAGCAGGTAAATGGCGGGTAATGTTGCGCACGCGCGGCCGCGCGGCTCCGGGGATGCGCCTGGCCGCAATTGCGGACAATGGGAAAGCATGTGTTTATCTAAAATTGCTGGCACGGGAACCTGAAAAAGGACAATGGGTTGTGGAGGTAAACGATACGCGGCCCGCCCATGAAATATTGGCGCGTATTGGGAGTATGCCGCTGCCGCCGTACATTGAAAAAGCACGCGGTACATCCGCAAACTCGATGGCAAAAGCCTCCGGATTGGAATTGACGGAGGGTGCCCGGCATGGAGACTCACCGGCGCGTCCGTGTGATGACGCCGAAAATTACCAGACCATTTATGCCCGTACCGCCGGCGCACTGGCGGCTCCAACCGCCGGCTTGCATTTCACTCCAGAAGTGTTTGCGGCATTGACGCAACGCGGAATAAATCGCAGTTTTGTCACGCTGCATGTTGGTCTGGGGACGTTTCTTCCGGTGGAAGCGGCAACGCTGGATCAACATCCCATGCATTGGGAATCGTTTATGATTCCGCGCGCCACCGTAGAAAGCATCCGCACACAGCGGGCGAATAAAGGCCGGGTTGTGCTCGTGGGTACCACAACCGTTCGCACACTGGAATCCATGGCCGGGGAGATTGTTGATGGTTCAAAAGCACCGGACGATATTTCCGGTTCAACCAATCTGTTGATTCAACCGGGTTACGCCTTTCAACTTACCGATGCGCTGATTACCAATTTTCATCTGCCCCGCAGCACATTGCTGGCGCTGGTTGGAGCATTGACAGGACTGTCCAGGCTCAAGGAAATATATCAGCATGCTATAACCAGGCGCTACCGCTTCTACAGTTTTGGGGACGCCATGCTGATTCTGCCGTGATGATTCGACATAGGCATCACGGGGAAAGCCAGCGTGCTCGATCATGCCCGCTTCGTCCGATACTCCGCGTACACGATGTAAGGCTCAATGGATGCTGCGAGTATCTCGGCCGGTTTATCCACCGCCCGCAGGCATAACGCAATAACATTTCTGCCACCCGGCTTGGTATTGAGCCAACATTCCGGAAGATAATATTCCCTTTGGCCGCCGCCTTGCCAAAACCGTCCATATTCGTGGCCGTTAAGATAAATAAAGCCAGTGCCCGTGGCCTGAATTTTCAGACACCAGGTCAGCCAGACATTCGCATCGACATGCGGCAATGTGAATTCCATGCGGTGCCAGGAAAGCAATTCGGCCTTGGCCCCGTCGGTTGGCCGGCCTGTCAATGAATGGCCGGTCCAGGCCGAATCATCAAAATCAACCTTATGCCATCCCAGCTCGACGCCGGTCGGCTGGGGCGCAAATTCCAGTGTTCCAGTGAGACTGGACAAGGCCGCTGACGCCGCCGCGGATATCAGCTTCACGCCGCCAAGGCCGCCCGCCCCGTCAATATTCTCAACCAATACCGCGATGGAATTATCGCCGACATGAAGAAGCTTTTCGGCATTCAATGTCCATGTGGTGTCCCAGTTGTTGGTGGCACCCAGGAATTTGCCGTTGACGAACACCCAGCCCCTGTCATCAATGCGGCTGAAGTGCAGCGCGGTTTTACCATCCGCAATGTCTTCCGCGGTAATTCGCAGCGTGGCGCGGAATATCGCGCTGGTGTGCGGTCGGCGAAGTTGCACCGCACTAAGAGCATCGGTAGGTTTGACGTGCTCCCAGCCGCTTGTTGATACATGGGCTTTAATCAATGGGGATTCTTTCGGATTCCTCGGCTGCCGCACGTGCTTCATGCGCCATGGATTAATCAGCTTGCCGGCAATGGAAGCCGGCACTATTGAGACATCATCAATGCCATAGAGCGCTTCCATTCCCATTCCGCCATTGGGATGACCCCGATTTTCGTATACGAGTGTGGCAATGTGGTCACCGGCTTGCGGCCGCTGGTGGGGCGCATACATCGCCATGGCACCGGATCCCACTTTGGGATATAAAATCTCACCATCGAGTTTCGCGGTGGCGCTGTCGGCGGCATTAAGCGCGGCGGATAATGCAACGGCTGAAATTTTTGGCGGTATTGGGTGAAGATGCAAATGCGCGCGGTAATAGCTGAATCCGGAAACATAGACGCCCAAATGAGCCAGCGACTCACCGGCCTCTATGGATCGCCAGCGCCGCGGTTCCGGGTCCGCCGCGGATTTCACATAGTGGATACTGACTCCGGATGGCAGATTGGTCGGGCGTGGTTGATCCTTTTGTGGTTCGGGCAGCCACATGCCCTCCGCCGCTGACGCGGTGTGCGGCGGCAGATATAAAATTTTAGATCCAAACGGTTCCAGTTCATAATGGAATTCAATTGTACCGGTGCCGGCGATGGTTGCGCGGGCGGTACCGCTGCGCGATTGGCCATGCTGATCGGTGCGGATAAAAATGTAAACTCCGCCATCGGGGGCTTGACGCGCCGCCAGATGAACATCGGAAAATCCGGTGGTTCCCCGCACGTGAATGGCATCGGATTACGCCAGCGCGGGGCCGTGCTCCCGGAGCATGGCCGCCAGAGCTTTAACGCGAAGGTATTTGGCTCCCACTCCGCCATTTTCCCTGATCGGCGCGCTGTAGTCATACGATGTGGCGATGCCGGCACCGGGGCGGCCGCCGAAATTGGTTCCACCGAAAAGCATGTAATAATTCACCATCGTCACGCCGTTTTGAATGCAGAAAAGCGTAAGATTGTTAATCTGCGGCGGAATTAAATCCGCGCGATAATGATCTTCTCTGGTGCGAAGTGGTGGAACATTGTAAACCCCGGAAAACCAACCGCCTTGCAGTTCCGCAGTCATCAATGGTGCGTCGCGTTGAGCTTTGCGCATGCCCTCAATTGACCCTTGTACGCTGTCAACACCCCAGCCGGGATAAAAATCCATGGTGTCAAAAACTCGCCGCAAAAGGGGATTTTTCGCGCCCAGCACGCATTTGCCCCAGTTGATAAACAGCGGTACTTCAATGCCGTTGGCCAATGCTCCGGCCACCAAAGATTCCACATAAGTCTGTTTGACTGATCTGGGAAATGCGGGAAAGTCGTATTCGTTTTCCACCTGGAAAATCAGCACGCCTGGATCTCCGGGAGATTTGCGGGTGAGCTGATGTTTGGCTATTACCGGGCAAGCGGCGTTGTACCAATGTCGGCTCCAATCCATGAATATCGGATTATCGCTGCGCAGCCATTCTCCTTTATATCCTTTCGGCTTTTTGGTCATCAGCCACTGCGGGAAGCCGCCGGTATCCCATTCCGCGCAGATATAGGGTCCCGGGCGAATGCTGACATACAGTCCAAATTCCTGCGTTGCCATGGTCAGCCAGTCATTCATATCCGTCATATCAATTTTGGAATAATCATCCAGGCCTGACGGCATTTCCAATTCGTGCATATTCCATGCCACATACGTTTGCACGGTGTTAAAACCGGCTTCCTTAATTTTTGCAAATCGCTCCCGCCACAACGGCTTGGCGCAGCGATAATAATGAAAGCAGCCGCTGTACATGAAAAACGGCTTGCCTTCCAATATCAGCGAATGTCTGTCATACCGAATGCGATCAGGATGGAAAAACTGCCGGGGGGGAAGAACCCGCGGCGCAGCCGACGCGATCTCATGTCCGCCGTCCAAAGCGGCGGCCACCGAAACCATGCCCGCCAACTTAACAAAATCACGCCGATGGAGGTTAGATATTCCATTTTCCATATTTGTGTTTCCTTTTCCTACTCTTGCAGCGCAAATGTGGCGTATGTTTTTGCACTTGGAAGTAAATACGGTACCGGCACGTTGTTTGTTTGGCAACCCGCCGGTTGCGACATGAATTGTCTGGGCACGGGCGTTTCACCATTGCTCTAAAAAAACATCGTCCTTTTTGGTAAAAAATTTCCCTTTGTCATGCGAATTGTGTAAACTTCAGTCTTAGTTGTCGGCTTACGAATCTCGAAGACGGAGCTTCATTATGTCGGGGTCCAACGCTTTTCTGGTCGCGGCCACCGCTAACCGGCAGAAAAGAGCCAAGACATCCGGTGGCATTCCTATCAGTACGGCGGACCCGGCGGCATTTTCCATTGTTTACTGCAACGATCCCAATATCATTCGCCTGCGATTGGAACTGGAAAAGCTTAAGCTGCTGCGCGGTTTCGATGAATTGCTCTGTCTGGACGGCCTTCATGCCGTGGATCAATTGCCGCATCAGATTGAGACCGTCCGGAAGGTACTGCGGTATTTTCACGGCCGGGTTTTACTGGCGGATGAAGTAGGTTTGGGTAAAACCATTGAGGCGGCGCTGTTGCTGCGTGAATACATTCTTCGCAGCATGGTCAAACGTGTGCTCATACTGGTTCCATCGCCGTTGACCGGCCAGTGGAGGGATGAATTATCCGGCAAATTCGGCTTGGAATTCAATCTCGCCGCTTCGGGCTGGAACCGCGAGGACTGGGCTGATCGCCAACGCGTCATTGCTTCCATATCACTGGCGAAAAGTCGGCGGCATTTTGAACTCTGTTCCGCCGCTCCATGGGATCTGGTTATTGTGGATGAAGCCCACCATTGCAAAAATCGTTCCACCCGCAATTGGCAACTGGTCAACGCATTGAAAAGGCGGCACATTTTTCTGCTGACCGCAACACCGGTTCAAAACAATCTTATTGAACTGTACAACCTGCTGACACTGCTGGAGCCGGGCCATCTCAAGACCGAAGCGGATTTCAAGAAGAATTTTGTGACGCGCGGCAACCCGCGGGATCCGCGCAATCGGCGGGTTCTGCGGGAATTGCTCTCACAGGTCATGGTGCGAAATACGCGTGGCCTGGTGAACATTAAACTGCCACGGCGCTATGCCCAAACCTTCGCGCTGGAACCGACGGAAAATGAGGCGGTTCTCTATCGCCATCTGGATTCTTATTTGCGTTGGCGCTGCCAGAGTTTGCATGCGCAATGCGCCGATGCGGAATCTACCGACGTGACCGACGATGGCGCGGAAACCATTCAGGATGAATCGGCGGTACTGGCGAGCATTTCCGGCGGCGTGGTGCGGTCGGTGGATGAAACCGGGCTTAACGCGGCAACCCGTGCGGCCGCGGCGGCCAAATGGGCGACTTTAGAGGAATTATGGCGGCATCCGCCCGATGATTTGCCGCTGCTGAACCGTCTTCAGATAAATTCCATCCTCATGGCGGCGGGCAGTCATCCGCTGGCACTGCGGCCATCGCTGGAACGTCTGGGATTGCAGGACCATCGGGCCGGACCGTTGCTGGAATTGGTTCGAGGATTGCATCAGTCCGCCAAGGAAACCAAGCTTCTCGAACTTCTGGCCAGGAATCGTTCTGAAAAAACATTGGTATTCGCCAATTTCCGCGCCACGTTGGATCATCTGGCCGGCCTGCTGGAACGGAATGGTGTTGGCTTTGTGTTATTTACCGGCAGTCAGAGCCAATTGGAAAAGGAACTGGCAATTGACCAGTTCAAGCATGATGTCCCGGTGATGTTATGCTCGGATTCCGGCGGGGAAGGCTTCAACCTGCAATTCTGCAACACCTTGATTAACTTCGACTTGCCATGGAATCCCATGCGCATTGAACAGCGCATCGGTCGCGTGCATCGCATCGGCCAGTCGCGCGACGTATTTGTTTTTAATCTCTGCACGCGCGGTTCGCTGGAGGAAAAAATTCTCGCCGTGCTCAATGATAAATTGCGGATGTTTGAACTGGTCGTGGGGGAAATTGGATCCATTCTGGGAAATACGGAAAAAGGCGAGGATTTTGAATCACTGATACTGGATTTGTGGCTCAAATCGCGCAGTGCGGATGATTTGGATGCCGCCTTTTCCGATCTCGGTGATTCGCTTATTGAGGCGCAAGGTCAATATCTCAAAACCAAAGAACTTGATGAAGCGCTTTTCGGAGAGGATTTCGCATGATTACCGCCATCGACCAGCGAATCAAATCCTTCGCCGTTTCACTGCTGGAAGCCGGCGGCGGACTTATTGAGTGGCCTGATCACCTGAAAAGCGGATTCGCCGTCCTGCCCACGAATGCCGCCGCCCTGTTGGAATGCCTGGAGAATACCGAAATTACGGCCGAGTCGGTGGATCGCGGATTGACCATTCATCTGGCGTCCATGTTTTTGCAGCGGGCCGAACGGCTTTTCCCGCGTGAAACCTCGGCCATGGCGTTAAAAATTGATACGCTTTATCTCAAAAAATCCGCCATGGAGGAACCGGTGGCCCGGACGTTCGGCTTTCCCAACGCCCGCGTCAAAGTCGTTGGTGCCTCCGCCGACCGGGTCGAATATCAATTTTGGAATTTTGCCGCCGCCATTGAATCCGATGAAAAATGGGAAGATGTACTAAGTGTGACAATCAATGCCCGCAGCCACGCCCGGCTTGATCTGCCCGATCCGCTGAACAATTACGATGCCCATCCCGCCCGGTTCGATAATCAGGGTGTGGACGCCGCACCCGCAATCCTTCAGGCGGCGGTGGCGGCCGGTGAAAAGGCGGCGGGATTTATCCGGCGATTGGAAGATCGCATGGATCGTGATATGAAGCGGCTGAGAAGCTACTATCTCGCGCTAATTGATGACGCATCGGATCGTCTTCGCCGTTCGGTAACGGATCCCGATAAGGCCGATTCCCGCGCCCAGGCCGTTGAATTGGAGCTGCATCGGAAAACCGAAGAACTGCGCGAGCGCTACACGCTGCGGCCCACCTTGCGCCCCGTAACGCTGGTACGGCTTGATGCTCCCGCGCTGGCGGTAACATTGAATGTTCAGCGCCGTGATGGAGAAAAGCAGGTCAACATTTATTGGAACGCCATGACCAAAACACTGGAACCCCTTGCGTGCGGCCAATGCGGCGCGGGCATATTCAGTATTTATTTTGCCGAGAACTTTACGCCCCTGTGCGCGGCATGCTCCGGTAAGTAGGAGTGTCCGGCAATGCTGAATAACGGAACGGGACAATCCGAGGGATCGTTGCAATCGGGAAGGGAAATGTTCCGGATTCTTGGCCAGGTTGTGTTGATGGCCGCGATTTACGGCATCATTCATGATCAGATTACCGCGCGCATTGATCCCGCGTATTTCAACGTGGACCATCCGGATTTGGGCTTTCCCGAGATATTTCATAGCGCCAGTCCAACCGTACTGGCGTTTGCATGGGGCATTGTTGCCACGGTTCCTTTGGCGACAGTGCTGGGTTCCATGATCGCCATTTCGGCCCAGGCGGGAAACTACCCGCAAATATCTTCCAGGCAGTTGCTTAAACCGCTGTTGGTTGTTTTCTGTGCGATGGCCGCACTGGCCGTGACGGGTGGAATCTGGGGCTACCACGCATGGACCGCACAGTCAAAATCGTTTGTGGCGCGGCGGGAAATGGCGGATTTTTGCGCCCATCTAATGTCCTATTGCGGTGGGCTGCTGGGGGCATTGGCGCTGGTAGTATATATTGTTGTTCGCCGCCGCAATGCGCGGCATTCAGGCGCTTAGCGTGCGGGCACAACTAACTCCGCTCGTTTCCGCCGTGCAGTTGCTTGAAACCGGTGGAACTGTTCGCTCGCAAGCCATTGGCTCTGTTATTCACCGATACGGGCGACGTCTTGCATCCGATGTGCTGCTATTCAACCGCGCCCGCCTTGGGTATAGTAACTCCAGGCCACGATAATGTGGCGATGTCGCGGTCACACGGTCGTATTTGTTTTTGGTAAAATTTTTCAGCGGAGTAAACATGAAATATGAAACCGATGGCGGAATGTCGCAGCTAAATCGCAGGGACTTCTGTCGCCAAATCACGGTGGCCGGCGGAATTCTTGCCGCAGCTTCAATCCATCGGGCCGGAGCGGCTGTTTCATGGAATCAATTGCCCGTTTCGCCGCTGGTTCATGAGGATCGCCGCGTTACATTTCTCTTCCAGGATGCGGATGCCAAATCGGTTACCCTGGAAGCAGGAGGATTGCCGGCGGCACCGCTGAAGAAAAATGCCCATGGCATGTGGAAGGTGACGGTTGGCCCGCTGACACCTGAAATATACTCCTACGCCTTTGTTGTCGATGGCGCGCGGGTTCTTGATCCGCTGAATCCGTGGGTGAAGCCGAACCTTTTCTATTCCGCAAGCATGGTCCTTGTGCCGGGACATCCACCGTCGCTTTGGGAAGATTGCAACGTTCCGCATGGCGTGGTGCACCGGCATTATTATCATTCTGAAATTGTCGGCAATCAAAGTGATTACTATGTATATACACCGCCGGGCTATGATCCCGCGGCCGGGCAATCGTATCCAGTTCTGTATTTGCTCCATGGCTACAGTGATCAGGCCAACGGTTGGACCAAGGTGGGAAGGGCGAATTTCATACTGGATAATCTTATTGCGCGCGGCAAGGCCCAAAAAATGATTGTTGTTATGCCGCTGGGATACGGAAACTTAGGGGTGATTTCCCGCACCGGGCCGGGATTAGGCCAGCCGCAGTTGTATCAGAGCAATCTCAAGAACTTTCAGGCCGCGCTGCTTACGGAAGTTATGCCGCGGATCGCCCGGCAGTACCGGATCAAAACCCATCGCGATCACACCGCCATTGCCGGGTTATCCATGGGCGGTGGGGAGTCTTTATCCGTGGGGCTTAATAATCTCAATCGCTTCGCATGGATTGTCGGCATGAGTTCATATATGAATACCAACGGCCCGGATTTTGCAGACGTTTTTCCAACGTTAAACAAAAAGGACAACGCGCGAATCAAACTTCTCTGGATTTCCTGCGGCAAACAGGATCCACTGGTGGCAAAAGCAAATCATAATCTCGACGCGTGGTTGACCGGCAAAGGCATTGACTTTACTCCGGTATGGACGCCCGGCCAGCACGCCTGGCGCGTGTGGCGCGGTAATCTTTGCACATTCGCACCGCTGTTGTTTCAACCCCATGCTTAGTGCCGGTGAAAAATCCATTCCGCCGGGATCATACGGCCGCGCGGCGGAATCCCGCGGCCAGTTGGTTGGGCTGGCAAGGAAAACACTAAGGTAATCCGGCACGGGCGCTTCAACATTGCCGCCGCAGCGCGTTCCGGACCGCCGGTTGTTTTTCGGCGGCAGGGGGGGCAATATCTGACAATGGCGACAAAACAGCCTCCATGCCCACAATGCGGCCATGCCGCTTCCTGCGCACGGGTTGCCGCCGGGCTGTGAATAATCAGGAATGGCGGTAATGGTTTGCCATTCGACGGATACTTTTGTTTATCGCTTCCCGTGCCGCCGCCCGCGTATTGCCGACAAAACCGAAAAAATAATTCTTTGCTTGTAAGGTTTTGGACACCCGCGGCAACGTATAGGGTGAACGGGCAATGACCCGGGCACGAAACGAGAAACGGGGCCCGGTAAAATGCCCCGGTGTTGAGAAGTGTTTGGAAATTTACGGAGTTTGCATTTTATGAAACATGGATCGCGAAAACCATCGCAACTTATTACCGTGGCCGCGGCATTGGCGATGGCGTCATCCTTCGGCCTCGTGGCGATGGGAATTTTTGGTTCGTCCCATGCCGTTCATGCCGACGCCTCTTCCGGCGTACCGGCGATTAACCCCAAGGTAACCGCATTTGCCAATGAACTGTCCAATGCCTTTGAGGCTGTCTACAAGGCGGATCATAATGCGGTGGTCAATATTCAGGTTGTGAAAGAAATTCCGCAAGCCCAGAATATCAATCCCGGCGGCCCGATGCAGTTGCCGCCAGGCTTCCGTAAAATGCTCCCGCCCGGAGCATTCCCGCTGGTTCCATCCAACCCCGGACCGGAAAAGCTCTTTGGTACCGGCAGCGGAGTAATTATTTCCTCCAACGGCTATATTGTCACCAATAACCATGTCGTCAGTGACGCTACAAAAATCACCGTCACGCTGGCCGACCATCGCCGGTTTAAGGGAAAAGTCATCGGCACAGATCCGAAATCCGACCTTGCGGTCGTGAAGATTTCAGCCACGAATCTGCCATTTCTCACATTTGCAAATTCGCATAAGGTGCGCGTGGGGCAATGGGTTATTGCTATTGGCTCGCCCTTCGGTTTCAGTCAAACCACAACCCAGGGAATTATTTCCGCCAAAGGTCGCACGGATGTCAATGTCATCGCCGAAAATGACCCCAAACTTCAAGGCTTAACATATTCCGATTACCTCCAGACGGATGCCGCCATCAACCCCGGCAACTCCGGTGGGCCGCTGCTGAATCTCAAGGGGCAGGTTGTCGGCATCAATTCCGCGATCGCCACAAATACCGGCTCTTTCAACGGCATCGGCTTTTCGATACCATCCAATGAAGTCAAATATATTGTTCATACGCTTATGAAATATGGCAAAGTGGTGCGTGGTTATCTCGGCGTAACCATCGCCGATGTGCGGCACAGCGCTGTGCAGAAAACCGCCCGCAGTTTTGGGTACGATCATCTCCATGGCGTGCTGGTGGAACAGGTCTGGCCTGATTCTCCCGGTGCCAAAGGCGGCCTGAAAGCGGGTGATATCATTACCGCCATTGACGGAAGTAAAGTGCGCACCATGAATCAGCTGCGCGATGCCATCGCCGATACCCGTCCCGGCAAGGATGTCACTCTGGGCATATTCCGGCGCGGAAAAATGATGAACTTGACCTTTGCCGTCGGCACCCAACCCGCCAGCATCAGCCAATTGGCGCTGGCCGGTGGCAGCGGTGAGCAGCCGGGAGTGGTTCAATCCAAGAGCCTCGGCGTAACGGTGGCCAGCGTGAGTTCGGAAATCGCCAAGCAGTATCACCTTTCCAAGCCCGAAGGTGTGATGGTCAGCAAAGTCGATCCCAATGGCGTGGCCGCTGGTGCCGGCTTAAATCCAGGCGATATTATCCTGCGGGTGCAGGGGCATAAAATTACCTCTGTCGACGAGTTTAAAGCGGTATTGAAAAAAGTGAGTTTGTCATCCGGAATTCGCATGTATGTGCGCGGCGCTGACGGCTCTGAACGCTTTGTATTTGTGCAGCAAAGCAATTGACGATTTCATGGCTTCTCCTTCTCCCTGATGCCTCGGAGTCACTCCCACTCCGGGGCATTTTTATGCGCAAAATTAAATCCAGGCGGTTGGACGCAATTAAATTCTCTCCGGCCATGCCAGAGCGGTACCGCATACCGCGGCATCTTCCCGGCAGAATTCCGCATGCGTCAAGATCAGAATTGGCATGCTGGCCCGATTGGTCGCGTTTTGGGATATGCCGCCTATGGCGTAATTTGCGATGGTTCCGCACAAATTGCCGCGCCCATCCGTATAAAGTTCACAGCTTGGCTTCCGGGTATTCTCGTGGCAATGCCCTCGCCGGAATGGGACAATTATTAACATATTATCAGACGTGCGAAAATAACACGTGAAAAAATAAAAATCTTTAATCTTTTTGCGATTTTTTGTTGACATCATTGCGAAAATTTGTAAGATGTTGTGAAAGAGAGGTCGCAAAAGTGTAAGGGACCTTCCAAAAAAACTAACGTCACAACAGGAGTTACATGGTGAAGCTGCGAAAAATTATCGGGATCGGTGCGGTATTATCGGCTGGGCTTGCCGGCGCAGGCATGGCCAGTGCGAGCGTGCAGTTGGAAATCATCGCGGGGAATGGCCAATCTGAATTTCTTCCGACAACCGCGAGCAGCAGCGCATCTTACACATCCTCATCCGGCAGCTTCGGTGGGTTTTCATGGTCCGCGATCACCGTTTCCTCCAACGCTGCAGATCCAGCACAAGCCGCCAACCTGACGCTGGGGATCACAGATCTGACCAACGCTACAGCCAGCAGTTTTCCATCCTACGCAATCGAAATTTTGGCCTCCGGCAATGGTTTCTCCTACGATCCAGTTGGAACCAATTACCTGCAATCCAGCGGCTCGCTTGATTATTCCTCCGGAACCAGTGGAGACGGCGTTGGGCAAACCAGTTACCAGGACAATTCCAACGCGCTCTTCGGGGAAACAAATTCTTTAACGCCGGACAATTCGCCCTACACTGTCCCCAATCCAGCTCCGTCCGGCTCAACCCCGGTCTCCCTGGGGCAAAACGAAGTTGCAATCTCACCAACTTCGGGCTACTCCCTGACAGTCTCGGCCAGTTTCGTGATTCAAGCCACCAGCTCAGTCTCAAATTATGGTGGATCGTTCCAATCCGTCGTTTCCAATACGCCCTTTGTTGCATCAACGCCGTTGCCCGGAAGTGGCTCGCTGGCCTTGGTCGGCGGGCTTGCTCTCATCGGCGCCATGGCCATTCGGCGACGGGTTGCTCGCTGATAGATGAAACAACTTGGTAATGTAACACTCAATAGCCTTGAAAGCGGAGCGCCAAAACGCCCCGCTTTTTTTATTCAAAACTTCTGAAATGAACCGCGGATGCCAGCCGCTTTCCGCAGATTCACCATCAATTATGGCCGTTTATTCCTGCATGGCGATGATCCGCGATATGGCATATCCAAGCTTTACCCGCAATTCCACTTCTTGATGTCTGCAATCCCTGGCGGCGCTTCCACCTGCCATATTTTTTGGGCAACTAAAACCTGCGTCGTCCCCTGACGCCAAGCAACTAAAGCAAAAAAAAGCACCCGCCCGGCTTGACCGCAGCATATATTAACCGTATTCTAAACAGGCTATACATTCGCCGAGAAGGCCGGATGGACTGTTGTCCTTTCGGTACGCCGGCTTTGATTGCAGCAGGCCACGCCGGCGGGCGTTTAGTGCCTGTCTTGCTGAAAGGAGAATCCATGTCCCGCTATTTAGGTCCCAAGGTGCGTCTTTCGCGCCGTCTCGGTGTGGCAATTGCCGATCTTCCCAAACATAACAAAAGCGAGTTCGTAGCCCCTGGTATGCACGGCTTTCGCAGCCGCCGTTTATCGGAATACGGAATTCGTTTGCGTGAAAAGCAGCGAATGAAAGCCCATTACAATGTGCTGGAAAAGCAGTTTCGTCGCTATATGGCCATGGCGAAGCAAGCCAAGGGCAACACCGCCGTAACCCTGCAGCAGGTGCTGGAAACGCGCTTGGATAATGTGGTGCGCCGTTTGGGCGTGGCCCGCTCCATCTGGGCCGCCCGGCAGTTGGTGGCCCACGGCCATGTGCTGGTCAACGGCGGCAAGGTGGATATTGCCAGTTTCCAGGTAACGCCGGGGATGACCATTACATTCCGGGAAAAAACCGCCAAACTGCTTCGGGAAAATATGGAATCCATGGCCGGCCATCAGGTGCCGGCCTGGCTTGATTTCAATCCCGCGCAACTGGAAGCGAAAGTTGTGGCTTTGCCGATGCCGGAACAAATTCCTTTCCAGATCAACCCCAGTTTGATCATCGAATTTTATCGTTAATCAAACTGGATTAACGTTACAAAATCCATCAACCGCGCTGCAACCATCGGGTTTTGGCGCGGTTTGTTTTTTTACGCTACAATCCTTCGTGTATTGGAGTTGTGGACTTGGCCGGTTTTCGATTCACACAGGTATTGTTTTCACTGGGGCTGAGTATTTATTTCGGCGGCCTTCTGATTCTCGGCGCGCTGGTGGCACCGGAAATGTTTCATACCATTTCAACCGTCGGCGTTCATGCCGCGGTAATCAACCCGAGACTCAATGAATCCAAAGAACTTGCCGGCCTTATTTTTGGAAATATTCTGCAAATCTTCGCCATCTTTCAGTTGGTGTGTCTGCTGCTGATGCTGTTTGCGGCACTGATGCAAATGGCTTGTCATCTGAACGCGGTGAACATCTGGGTATGGCTTCGTCTTGGCGGGTTGGTGCTCCTGGCGATGATGCTTGGAAGCCAGATGCTCCAACTGGATCCGGCGGTGCGGCGGGAACATAAGCTCTGGCTGCAGAATGTGGATGCCAATCCTGCCCGGGCTGCATTGTATAAGGCCCGCTTTCAGCGCGACCACACCGCCGCGGAACACAACGGCATGATTCAAATGGGACTGCTTTTGGCGCTTGTATTTATACAGGGGTGGGGAATTAATTACCCAACGCGGCGGGAATTTATTCGCACGCTGGCCCAAAAGGCCAAGCTCATTGAGCCGCCCGCCACGGCGGAAAATTAGCTATCAATGCCCATCCGGCTTTGCGGAGCCGCCGGGCACGGGTTAGGATATCAGAATGATTTTGCCATGGATGCGGCAAAAACTCATCACGGTTGCCCAAAAACGGCGCTGCTATTTTTCGGAGGTCCACGGATGGACACACCGCTTGAACCCGCAAAACCCGATGCCCGCGGCGTTTCGGTCGCTGGTGTCATCACATCTGCGGATCAGGCCGTTATAAATGATTTTCTCACGTACATCGAAATTGAACTCGGCCTGGCGGACAATACCCTCTGCGCCTATCGCTCAGACCTGATGCAGTTTGCGGCATTTTGCGATCAGCGTTTTTCGCGGCCGCTGGTGCGTGTTGATCGCACAGTCATCGGCGAATATCTCAAATATCTTCAAGCCCAGCGCAATATGCGCACCAGCAGCGTGCTGCGGCACACCGCGGCGTTGAAGATGTTTTATCGTTTTGTTGTGGCGCGCGGCAAATGTGCGGAAAATCCTACGGAACATCTGGACACGCCCCATGGTTGGCGCAAATTGCCCGATGTGCTCAACCGCACACAAATTGAAGCACTGCTTTCTGCTGTAGATTCCAACCATCGCCTGGCGCTGCGCGATCAGGCCATTATTGAATTGTTCTATGCCTGCGGCCTGCGGGCCAGCGAACTGGCGGATTTAACCCAACCCAATGTCCATCTGGAGTTGGGAGTGATCCGCGTGATCGGCAAGGGACGCAAGGAGCGCATTATTCCCGTCGGCAAACCCGCCCGGGCGGCCCTGGAAAAATATATGCGTCTACTGCGTCCGGAACTTCTGGCGGTGTCGCAAAGCCGCGTGCCGAATGTGTTTGTTTCACGTTCCGGCCAACCCATCAATCGTATTGTTCTCTGGCAGCGGCTGGACCGCATCTCCCGCGCGGCGGGCCTGAAGCATATACACCCGCACAAACTCCGTCATACCTTTGCCACGCATCTGCTCTCCGGCGGCGCGGATTTGCGCGTGGTTCAGGAACTGTTGGGCCATTCCGATATCGGCACAACGCAAATTTACACCCATGTGGATGCCGACAGGCTCAAGAATGTGCACCGGAAGCACCACCCGCGCCCCTGATGCGGCTGTCTATTCTTCCCGCCGTTCATTGCCGCGGTGGCCGCGAATCAGCAGCCGGATGGGAACTTCATGCAGCACGGTGCGTTCGCGCAATTGATGGGCGAAAAAGCGTTTGTATTCTTCGGTAATCAAACGGGGATGATTAACAAACAGCACAATGGTGGGGGGGTGAATATCAATTTGCGTGGCATAATACACTTTCACGGTTTTGCCTTCCCTGCTGCTCGGACCGCGCAATTGCAGAATATCCTCCACCGCCTTGTTTAATTGCCCGGTGGTCAATCGCGTGGACGCCTGCTGATAAAGTGAGAACGCCAGACGGACAATCTGGGATTGATCCGTATCGGTCTTGGCGCTGATGCAGGCTACCGGCGCATGCTGCAACTGCGGGAAACGCTTTGCGGCATAATCACCATAGCTTTCCACCGTGGCCTGTTCGCCCACGAGATCCCATTTGTTGATCACCAGAATCACCGGTCTGAATTCCTCCTGGATGTATGCGGCGAGTTTCTGATCCACATCGCTGATATCCGCGGTGGCGTCAATGAGCAGCAACACCACATCCGCCCGGCGTATGGAGCGCTGCGCCCGATGAAAGCTGTAAAACTCCAGATCATTGCCGGTCATCCGCGCCCGTTTGCGCACGCCGGCGGTATCGATAACGGTTATCGCGCGGCCTTCAATTTCCATGCGCACGTCAATACTGTCGCGGGTGGTGCCCGGCACTTCGGAAACAATGACCCGTTCGCCGCCGGCCAGCGTGTTGATCAGTGTGCTTTTGCCGGCATTGCGCTTTCCCACCAACGCGACTTTGAGTTCGGATTCGACGGGTGTCACTTTGGCGCGGCGCCCTAAATGCCGAAAAATGCCTTTCAACAGGTCATCGCCGCCCCTGCGGTGCTGGCAGGAAATCATGACCATCTCCTGAAAACCCAGCGAGAAAAATTCAGCGGCATTGGACGCCAGATTCGGCCCATCCACTTTGTTGACCGTTAAAATAACCGGCTTGGCAAATGGACGAATCAGCCGCGCTACCGCCGTATCCAGCGGTACCGGGCCGGTTTTGGCGTCCACAACAAAAAGCAGTACATCCGCGGATTCGATGGCCCGGCGAATTTGATCCTGTATTTGCGCGGTAAGATTATCCGGATCTTCTATGCCGTAACCGCCGGTATCAACGAGTTCAAAACTGCGGCCCTCGCTTTCAACAATGTTCGATACGCGGTCACGGGTCACGCCTGCCGTTGGGTCCACAATGGATATGCGCTTCCCCGAAAGCATATTCAGCAAGCTGGATTTACCGACGTTGGGCCGGCCGACGATGGCAACAATGGGTATGGGCATACGAATTCCTTCGGTTTCAGGCGGTGCGTCCGCAGCAGTGCTTGTACTTTTTTCCGCTGCCGCACGAGCATGGATCATTGCGGCCAATTTTGGGACCGGTGTTGACAATCGGATCAAGCGGCGGCGGACCGTCATCCATTTCCGGTGCCGGGGCTTCCGCGGGCGCGGCCTGCAATTCCCGGGCGGCGGCACTTTCGGCCACGCCATAGGATTCATTGGCATCGAAAAGCTCTTCCTGTCCTTCGTATACATTGCGCATGTCGCCGGCGCTGGCAATGCGCATGCGGAAGATCACGTCGGTAACCTTTTCCCGCAGGTTTTTCAGGAACTCATCAAAAAGCCGGGAACCTTCCCGCTTGTATTCAATAACCGGGTCGCGCTGCGCAATTCCCCGCAATCCAATGGTATCGCGCAATTGGTCCATGGCGTACAGGTGATCTTTCCATGTGACATCGTAAATCTGCAATAGCACCGTGCGTTCCAGTTCGGTCAGTTCGCGCCGCAGAAATGCGTGCGCCAGTTCCCGAATGCGTTCACGGCGTTCCTCCGGCGGTTCGCCTTCAAATTCGTCCACTGGTGCCTGGGTGACAAACCGATCTGAAACCCACGCCGCAAGCATGCGGGATTCCTGGAGTTTCGCCACCGCATCATCAATCTGCTGGTCGATGGTTTCATGGGTTTGCCGGGAAATGTCGATAAGCCGCTGCCTTAATTTCTCCGTGGCCAGGCTACGGATTTCATCGCCGGAAATGGGCGTTCCAAATTTGGCCTTTACCCACACCGCCAACTGCTCGGAAGCGTAGACATTTTCAATGCCGCCGGCACCGGCGGTTGCTTCCAGCGCATAATCCACCGGATAGCTGATTTCCCGCTGCTGATAAGCCTTGCGGGCGTTGCTGAGAATCAGTTCAACGGCCTGATCCTGCGTTTTACCCATTAAATCCGCAACGGAGATGTTGAATTCAAATTTATCATTGGCCCACTGCGCCAACTGCTGTTGCGGATAGCCTTTGACCAGATATTTGCCCAGGGGGCTGACATCTTTATGGTCAATAAGATCAAGGGCTTTCTCCACCAGCGCCTCGATGATTTCATCGCGGTGCATTTTCTTCAATTGGGCCTGGCTGATCTGTACTTTGAACTGGCTCATAGCCCAGGAGGACATGCCCGCATAATCATAATCTTCCGCTTGCGCATCGGGATCCATGAATTCCGATATGGCGCTGTGAATATTGCTGCGCGCGTCTTCACGGGCCTTATCCTTAATGGTCATTTCCAGCACGGGCAATTCCGTGTCCCGCAAATCCTGCGGATCAATAACCGTATTGAACGTCAACCTCACCCACTCCGCCACGCAGGTCGCCACATAATCCCGGTCCAGATACTGCGCCACCGCATCGCGCACGGAGTCGCCGATGGTGTCAAAAATTATCTCCTGCAAATTCCGGCCTTCCAGAATGGCCTGGCGGGACGTGTAGAAGAAATTCCGCTGATAATTGCGAACTTCATCATATTCCAGCAGATTTTTCCGGATCCCGAAGTTGCGCTCCTCCACTTTTTTTTGCGCCCGGGCGACCGACTTGGAAACCATGCCGTGTTCGATGGCTTCATCTTCTTTCATGCCCAGGCTTTGCAGGGCCTTGAGCATAAAATCCCCGGCGAACAATCGCATCAGATCATCTTCGAGGCTTAAGAAAAAGCGGGACATGCCTGGATCACCCTGCCGGCCCGATCGCCCGCGCAACTGATTGTCAATGCGCCGCGACTCGTGCCGTTCCGTGCCCAGCACAAATAATCCGCCCGCCTCCAGCACGCCCGGTGCCAGGGAAATATCCGTGCCCCGGCCCGCCATGTTCGTGGCAATGGTCACACGACCGACAGTCCGGCCCTGCTTATTGACCTGCTGCGTGCCCGCTTTGGCTATAATCTCCGCTTCACGCTCATGGTTTTTCGCATTGAGCACTTCATGCTCGATCCCGTGCTGCCGGGTTAAAATGTTAGACAACCGCTCCGATTTTTCCACGCTTGTTGTGCCCACAAGCACCGGCTGCCCGCGTTCGGTGGCTTCTTTGATCTGTTCGACGATCGCCGCCCATTTGGCGTTTTCATTCATGAAAATCAGGTCTTCAAAATCCTGCCGACACAGCGGGCGGTTGGTGGGAATGGTAACGACTTCCAGCGAGTAGATTTTTCCGAATTCTTCGGATTCGGTCATTGCGGTCCCGGTCATGCCGGCAATGCGCTTGTACAGCTTGAAAAAGTTCTGCAGCGTTATTGTGGCCATGGTTTGCGTTTCCGGTTTGACCGTAACACGCTCCTTGGCTTCCACCGCCTGATGCAGGCCGTCACTCCATTGCCGGCCCACCATCAGTCGGCCGGTGGATTCATCAACGATGATGACTTCGCCTTTTTGCACCACGTAATCTTTGTCTATTTCATATACCACATGGGCTCGCAGGGCCTGTTCAAGCAGGTGCGGCCAATCCATGTTGCCGCCGACATAAAAAGAGCCTACCCCGGCAAACTCCTGGGCTTTTCGGATGCCTTCATGCGTCAGATGGGCGGTTTTTCGGTCCAGTTCCACCTCATACAACTGCACCTGCCTGGCCAGTTCGGCCTCCGCGACAACGAGTTCCTTCTGGGCCTCGGCGATGGATGCCTGAATGGCGGCGATCTTCGCGGCATCTCCGCGGGCATTTTTAATATCCCCTTCGGACCCCTTGATTTTCCGCTTCAGTGTTTCCACACGCGCGTTGGCCGTTTCCCATGGCTTCTGCGCCGCGATAAGTTTTCGCGTTACTTCATCCGCCTGCCGATAGCGCGGGGAATCGTCATGCGCCGGCCCGCTGATAATAAGCGGTGTGCGCGCTTCATCAATTAGTACACTATCAACTTCATCGACAATGGCGAAATCAAGCGGCCCCTGCACCTGCTCGGCCAGGGATTGCTTCATGTTGTCACGCAGGTAGTCAAATCCAAATTCACTGTTTGTGCCGTACGTTACCGTGCATTGATAGGCCTTTTGCCGTGGCTCATTATCCATGTGGGCCTGCACATATCCCACCGACATGCCCAGAGCATAAAACGCCGGTGCCACCCATGCCGCGTCGCGCCGCACCAGATAATCATTAACCGTTACCACATGGCAATGCTTGCCGGAAAGACCCATGAGAAAGCACGAAAGCGGAGCCACAAATGTTTTACCTTCACCGGTGGCCATTTCCGCGATTTTTCCATCATATAAAACCATGCCGCCGATAAGCTGCACATCAAATGGCCGCGCCCGATAGGGCGGGCGCGCATCGGGCACCGCATCGCGGATGGCCTGATACAAATCCGGTGGAATTTCCACAAACCGCCAATCATGTTCGCCGACACATTTTGCCTTGATCAGCTGATAAACCGACCGGGCTTCCGGAGCCAGCTTGCCGGCATCAAATGAAATGGCCGGATTAAACGCATTGCGCAGACCGATATTGCGATCCATCGATTCACGCATCAGCGCAAATGCTTCCGGCAACAGCGCTTGATCCGTTTCACCGTCCGCCATGCGTTTGCGCAGTTCGTCCGCCTTCGCCCGCATTTGCGCATCGGTTAAAACGCGCATGGCCGGTTCAAACGCATTAATGGCCAGTACCCGCTGGCGATAGGCTTTAATAAGCCGACCGTTGCGCGAGCCGAAAATTTTAGTCATGGATTTATTGAGAAATTCTGTAACCATAAGACCCTCTTCAATTTGCGAAAGGATACAAAACGTGCCCGATTGTCCGGGGAAAACAGGTAAATGCGCTGTGCCTGAATCAGAGTGTGGGCGGCGGCGGGCGGGCGGCAAGGACTGGGATCAATCTGCCGGGCGGTTGCACGCCGCCGGCTTGCACACCGTTCCATGGCCCGTTGCCGGGGCGGTTACGGCTGATAAGGACCGTTTTGTTCAGGCTTCCATGACGCCAGAAATGAAGCACCGTCATGCTGGCCACCGGCCAAAGCCGCAAGCCGGACGGAATCCATTCAATGCCCAGACGCCCCTTGGCGGTGGTGCAAAAAGCGGATCGGCGGTGCTTTGCAGAAGTATGAAACGTTCCCGCCGGAATCGCCAGCAGTCGCCCCATCCATGTAACGCCTTGCGGTTCTGCGGCAGCCTTTTGCCCTTGCGCAGCGGGTATCCATAACATCGCCATAAGGCAAGAAATGGCTGTAATCGCTGGAGAATGTCTACTTAACCGGTGCATATTTCCGCCGTTTCCATTTAACTATGATGTATTGTACTCCAAAAATTGCTGGAATCATATCTTTCATTCAAGGTGATCAGGTTTTCGCAATGGGAACCGCAATGCGTGATCTGTAACCCGATGGACCAAAGTGAAATCCGGCATGGCACATCGAAAAAACATCCGTATGTAACAAATCATTGCTACCGCTGTAAACCTGCCACACATTTGCGAAAGTCTTTGGTTTCGGTCGAACGCCTCGTGCACACGCTATGAACTCGCGGAATGTAAACACGTGCGGGCGTCCGGAAATGTGTCCCAGTTAGAATCGATATTCGCCCCGCTTTCGGCTCTTAAGATGGGCCAACGGATATATGATCAACCAATGGTTTCGCGGCAAACTGCTTCCCCAGTTAAAGAATTGCCGCGCCCATGAATCTCAGGGCGTGGCAATTTTTCCGGGCAGCCGGAAAAATCAACGGTGTAAATGCCGTCGCTGATAGAATGGTTGGTGTTAGAAATCCGCACTGCTGGGGGCCGCCCGGATTTATTGCCCCGCCCGAATCTCAAGTGAGACCAGCCACCGCTTTGTTCCGCCGCCGTTAGCCGGTAGAATCATGACATGATGGTTTGATTTTGTATGGCTGTTATTGCAGCTTTTCAGACCGGGATCCATGGAGTTTTATTGGGTATGGTTGATCAGGCACGCATAGACCGCTTCAAGAGTATGACCGAAGCAGACCCGCAGAATGAACTCGGTTTTATGTCTCTGGGCAGGGCTTACGTCGAGGCGGGTATGTATAAAGATGCCATTCCCGTGCTGCTGCGGGCCCTGCAGCTTAAATCGGAATTATCGACGGTTTATGTTCTGCTCGCTGAGGCCCAGCGCGGCGTGGGCGATTCCGAAGGAGCCATTAACACCCTCACACGTGGGTATCGTGTCGCCCATGATCATGGTGATTTGATGCCCCGAAATCAGATGGCCGATATGCTCAAGGAACTTGGATCGCCTATTCCGGAAACGAAACAGGCCAACCTGACCCCGGAATTGGCCGCCGCGGGCAATATTCAATGTCGGCGCTGCGGTCGCATCGGTCCGAAAATGCCCAAGCGCCCGTTCAGCGGTGCCTTGGGCGAGCAGATTCACGCCAGTATCTGCGGGCCGTGTTTTCAGCTTTGGATACGGGAAGGTACGAAAGTGATTAATGAATTGCGATTGAATCTGACCGACTCATCCGCCGCGGACATTTACGATCAACACATGGTGGCGTTTCTCGGTTTGAATTGATGCGGGATATCGGCAGACGGTCGTGCGGCATAAAGCCCGCATGGTCTGATTTTTATTTCAACCCCAGTGAGGTGATGCATGGAAATGCAATTATTAACCAAAGAAGAAAAGCAAAAGCTCGAATCGCAGCTTAAGCACATGATTGACCAGCGTCCGCATATCTCGGCGCGCATCGCCGAGGCCCGTGAGAAAGGCGATTTAAAGGAAAATGCCGATTACCATGCCGCCCGGGAAGAATTATCCCTGCTGGAAGCGCGCATCAAAGATATGGAGGCCCGTCTGCGTGCTGCATCGGTCGTCAACCCCGATGACATTCCCGCGGATATGGTATTTTTAGGCAGTACCGTGAAGGTGCGGGATCAGAAAAATGGTGATGAAGAAACATTTCGTCTGGTTGGTGAACTAAACACCGACGCCTTCAATTCCGACTCCGAGGTGATGGAGGTTTCCGCGAAAAGTCCGCTGGGTGAAGCCTTGATGCGGGCGAGAGTGGGGCAGCTTGTGCGTGTATCGGTGCCCCGTGGTGAAATTCATTACAAGGTGCTTTCCGTCAGTTGACGTTGCCGTCCAGTGGGCCGGCCGGGAAGCTTTTGAGGACGATGCGGTTTTGCGCCGTGTGACATCATGAGTGAAACGCCGGTCCAGTTTGTTACGCGCCACTCAGGAACTGCCAAGGTCCCCGCGGCGGATTCACCTGCCGATCAAGGCGCGGTGCCGCCGTTTGAAGCTCAAGAAAGACTTTCCATGCGCCGGAGCGAGTCCATGTCCGCCTTTCCCGGCGATAGCGAATTATCCATCGCTGAATCGGAAGATACCACGCCGCCGCCCGACCTTGTTGCGCTCACACCGGTTAACGCATTAACCCCCGATGAGGCGGCCGAACTTGCCTGGTTGGCGGAAACACGGCGCTTTATCATCCTTCGGCTTAAAGAGCTGGTTATTCCGGTTTCCGCCCTGCTTTGCGTCCTGCTGGCCGTGCTTATCGAAGCCGCGCTGGTGGCGACGGTTATGTGGCTCCTGCATTGGCGTCCAACCGGCGGTGGCGGCGGCATGGTGCAGGGCAATGGCTCGGCAACCGCCGTCGGTGGAATTATTCAATCTGCGGGATTGGATAATTTGCCACCCAATCCGACTGTGCATTGGCGTCCCGGTCCGCTGCCGGCACCGCCGCGTCTACCCAATAAGCCCCTGTTTACTCCACAGACGCCCGCCTTGGCATTGTTGGATAACACCAAAGCATTGCACGCCGCGTTGCCCATTATTGGGATAAAAAGCGATCAGAACGCATGGGCCGCGCCGGCGCAGCAACCCGTGCCCAAAACCGTGCGTATTAAAATATCTCACTCCCGTGCGTCGGCACAACGTGCCCGCGGGCGTGGGCCGCAGCCGGATTCCCGCGGCCTCCAACCGGATGCCGCCGGCGGTGGCGGTAATGCCGGTTTAATTCAGTTGTTTAAGCCCGGAGCAAGAACCGGCTTAGGCTCCGCCACGGGAAACGGGCCGGGACGCGGCCGCGGTGCCGGAGTTGGCGGCGGCGGCAGTATTGTCAAACCGCCTCCGAATCCGATTATGCCGCTGAAATACCAGTTCGCGTGGCCCGTGCATCTGGTAAACCCAAAGTTTCAGCTTACCATCCGCCGTGATGGTACCGTGGCCCGGGTAAAAGTGTTGATATCCTCGGGGCATCCGGGAATTGACCAGGCGATTATCCAGGCCTTGATGCAGGCGAAGTTTTTACCGAATATTATTGGCGGCAAGCCGGTGCAAAGTAAATTTGTGATCCGCTATCAGCTTACATCGTGAAATCGATACCATAAGCTGCCGCCGATCTTCAGAATCGATGATGTTTGCTGGAACTTCGCATGGCCGGGAAAAAACGCCACACGCCCCAATTTGATGTTGAGAAATCCCTGCGCGATCGGCGGTTAGAACAAGTTATTTTCCGGCACGGCACGTTGGCGGCGATAATTAAGGCCATCGGCTTTTATGGGCTTACCGCGCTGATCTGGCCGCGGTTTATTGCTCCCCAACGCTGGAGGCTTACACGCTTTGACGTTCTCATGCCCTGTTTGCCCGGGGCATTTGACGGTTATAAAATCGCCCAATTAACCGATCTGCATACCGGCAGCACGAATCAGCAATATTTGCATCGCGTTATCAACAACATGGTCGCCAATGCCCCGAATATCATGGTCATTACCGGCGATCTTATTGAATATCGCGCTGATTCGCTGGCGAAACTTGAAGCGATCCTGCCGATGCTTCATGCGCCGGATGGCGTGCTGGCGATCTTCGGCAATCATGACTATCACGAATATTCGTGGCGGCATGTTGGTCCGCGATCCGCCCATCGCGCCATTCATAAGCGGTTGCGAAAACTCCTGGACAAATACCACATTCACCTGCTGCGTAATTCACAACACATCATTGAACGCGACCATTCCCGGCTCTACTTTGTTGGAATGGATGAACTCTGGACCGGCAATTCCGACGGGCAAGCCGCTTTTGCCGCCGTGCCGGATCATGCCGCCTGCATCTGCCTGCAGCATAATCCGGATGGCTTTGAGTTGCTGCGTCAATATCCCTGGCAATTGATGCTTTGCGGCCACACCCATGGGGGACAGGTGCGATTGCCGCTGGCGGGATCACTTTTTGTACCCATGAAACATCGGCAGTATATTCGCGGCTGGTACCAACTGGAATCCGGCCCCGGCGGTGCCAAAAAGCGGATGTATGTCAGCAGCGGATTGGGGCAGAGCGTCCCGATTCGTCTGCGCGTGCCGCCGGAGGCATCCATCTTTACACTTCGCGCGGAACCATAAATAACTCAGTTGCGCTTTCCGCGGCGTAAACCTCCATCCGCCCGCGAATTGCGCCGATAGCAGAATACGACATCTCATGCGGCCGGAGTGTCGCGGTCGCAAAGCGCACAGGACGGAATATCGTCTCAATACGCACGCGAGTTGCCAGGAAGGGCGCGTGACGGTGTCAATTCTATATTTTGCGGTATCATAGCCGCATGGCCGATACTCAGGCAGCCAATCACGACATGGCCTCCAAGCCGCTGGCTTCAACGCCACCGGTTGCCATTGAACCGCTTTCCATCCCGCTGCTGGCCACCTGGGCGACCTGCGGGTTGTACATGCTGCTTCCGCCCGCCATGACGTTGGGGCCTCGATGGCTCCTGGTGCTGGTCGTTACCGCTGTTTTAATTCCGCTGATTATTTTCAGGCTTCGGCGCAAGTATTTTGTAAGCCATATCTGCGGCCATCTTTCCGCGGGCATTATTACGCTCTTTTCGGCCTATTCGCTGATTATCATGGTGCGGGACTTGCCCCGGCATCACGATTCTCCGGTACAAATGCTGCAGGCCGCGGGATTGCTTTGGGCCATCAATGTTCTGATTTTTGCGTTCTGGTATTGGCGGCTTGACGGCGGCGGCCCTCACGCGCGGGCAAGCCGGGGGCATTATCAGACGGGTTGCTTTTTGTTCCCGCAGATGACCATGAAAAACGGCGATCCTTCCTGGGCGCCCCGCTTTGTGGATTATTTATTCGTCGCATTCACAACCAGCACCGCTTTTTCTCCCACTGACACGCCCGTGCTCTCCCGCTGGGCCAAGTTGTTGACCATGCTGCAATCCATTATTTCACTGGGAATTGTCGTACTGATTGCCAGCCGGGCCATCAACATTATTTAGTAATTGTGCATCATTTGTTGCGTTATGTCATTTGCGGCCCCAACCAATGGCCGCGGGTTTCCACCACGCAACTGCATAAGGCGGTCGGGACATCGTTTTTGCGCCGGCCATATTGTTGTCGCAGGATGTAAGCGGCCTGCGGAAGGTTTTGCATTTCATCCGGCGTGCCGCGCCGGCATCAAAACGCACCCGCCCATTGATTCCATCCCGCCAAGGCGCTAACATCTGTCAACGCGGAAAGAACAGCCGCTGTTGCCCTCCATTGTTGCAAGTTGAATTGCCGATGGCGGGGAAAGTGCCCGTTTTCTGTAACCTCGTGAGGATTTTTATGGCCAATGCCCCCGCCGCGCGTACCGTTGCCCAACTGAAAAAAATGTCCTATCGTCCCTGTTCCGTGAAAGATGAACTGCGCCGCAATGTCATTGCCGCGCTGCGTAGCGGCAAACCGCTGTTTCCGGGCATTATCGGGTATCGGGAAACGGTTATTCCCGAAGTGGTCAATGGTATTTTAAGCCGCCATGATATGCTGTTTCTCGGCTTGCGCGGGCAGGCTAAAACGCGGCTTTTGCGGATGCTGCCCGATCTGCTGGATGAATGGATTCCGATTCTGGCGCAATGTGAAATTCCCGACGATCCGCTGGAACCCCATCTGGCGTCGGGTAAAAGAATCATCGCCGAGCAGGGCGACAATGCGGCAATTGAGTGGGTGCATCGCAGCAACAGATACCATGAAAAGCTGGCAACTCCGGATGTGACCATTGCTGACTTAATTGGGGAAATTGATCTGGTGCGGCACGCTCAGGGCCGATATTTATCCGATGAAACCACCATGCACTTCGGACTTATTCCGCGTTGTAACCGCGGAATATTTGCCATGAATGAACTGCCCGATCTGGCACCGAAGATACAGGTCGGCCTGTTTAATGTACTCGAAGAGCGCGATGTGCAGATACGCGGCTATCCCATTCGCCTGGATTTGGATCTCTGCATGGTCTTTTCCGCCAACCCGGAAGATTACACCAACCGGGGGCGCATTGTCACTCCGTTAAAGGACCGCATCGGAACGGTGGTGCGCACACATTATCCCCACAGCATTGCCGAAGCCATCAACATTACGCGGGATAACGCCTGGATTGACCGCGATAGCGGCGTAATCGTGCAGATACCCCAGTACATGCACGAAATACTGGAAGAATTTGTCCGTCTGGCGCGCCATAGCCCGCATATCAACCAGGCCAGCGGAGTAAGTGTCCGCTGTTCAATTGCCAATACGGAAAATCTGGTGAGTTCCGCGGAACGTCGCGCCATTGTCCACGGGGAAAATCGCGTGGTGGCACGGATGGACGACCTGCCATTTATTCATGCCAGTTGCCGCGGAAAAATTGAGCTTATGCTGGCCGAAGGGGACTCCGCGGAAGACAAGCTCGTGACCTCCCTGATTGGTGAAGCCGTCAAACTGGTTTTCAGCAGATATGGCGATATTGATTCCCTTGACGATATTTGCCAGCAGTTCAAGGGGGGGCTGACCCTGCAGGTTGGTGATGAAGTCTCCACCGCCACCATGCTGGAAAATTATAATCACGTCAAAGGCCTCAAGGCCGCGGCCGTTCGGATGGCCAAAGAATTGGATATGTTGCCGGAAGATCCCGCTTGTCTTGTCAGCGCCGGGGAATTCATTCTGGAAGGCTTGTACGTCAATAATCGGCTCAGCAAAGTCAATTCGCCGGGGAAAACATTTTTCCGGAAATAACCGACGCCCATCCAATGCGTAAACCGGGGCGGCGGCCAGGTTCAAGCTGTCGCGGCCCCGGCTTTCCGCACGGATAAATAGCAAGATTTCTGGTACGAAATGATTATCACGTTCCGGCAATACCCCTTAAACTTGCCCATAAGCCAAGGTATGGCTTACCATACATCATTCGTGGTTTTTTGAAAGGCCTGATAGCCTCTTTTTTTTTGGAGATTCATTTCGTGACTACACTTGGCGTAATTGTTGGAAACCGTGGTTTTTTTCCCGCTCATTTATGTGTTACCGGCCGACAGGAAATATTGGATGTGCTGGCCAGGCACCATATCAAAACCATCATTTTACCGGCGGAACAGACCAACGGCGGGGCGGTTGAGTCTTTGGCGGATGCCAAAAAATATGCCGAGCTATTTCAGAAACATCGCCATGAAATTGACGGCGTACTGGTAACGCTGCCGAATTTCGGCGATGAACGGGCCATTGCCAACACCCTTCGCTGGGCCGGGTTGAATGTGCCGGTATTGGTGCACGCGTTTAATGATCGCACGCAAACCATGACCATCAAAGATCGGCGCGACAGTTTCTGCGGCAAAATGTCGGCGTGCAACAATCTGCGGCAATATGGCATCACCTATTCGCTGACGACATTGCATACCGAAGATCCCGGCAGCACGGAATTTTCCGCGGATATTCAACGTTTTGCCGCCACCTGCCGCGTCGTGCGGGCGTTAAAAGGGGCGAGAATTGGAGCCATCGGCGCTCGGCCGGGCGCGTTTAACACCGTGCGTTACAGTGAAAAAATCCTCGAATCTGCAGGCATCAGCATTGAAACGCTGGATCTTTCCGAGGTGCTGGGGGTGGCGACAAAATTACCGGATACCGATGCGGCGGTTAAGGAAAAACTTGCCGGTATTCAGGGTTATACCGCCACCGGCGGCATACCGCAGCTTAGCGTGATTAAAATGGCCAAGCTCGGCGTGGCGATTGAAAAATTCATCAAAGAACGCGAACTGGTTGCCACGGCCATTCAATGCTGGACGGCGCTGGAAGAATTCTACGGCGTTGTTCCCTGCACGCTCATGAGCATGATGTCCAACGGTTTACTGCCCAGCGCCTGCGAAACGGATATTACCGGTGTGGTGGGCATGTACATTCTGCAGGCCGCCTCCGGCAAGCCCGCCGCATTGCTGGACTGGAATAATAATTATGGCACGGACCCCGATAAAGGCGTGGTGTTTCACTGTTCCAACCTGCCCAAAGATTTCTTTGAAAGCCAGAAGATGGATTATCAGGAAATCATCGCCGGCACCGTGGGACGGGACAACACCTACGGCACCATTGTCGGTAACATTGCCGCGGGACCGTTCACCTATTGCCGGGTTTCCACCGATGATAACTACGGCATGATTCGCGCTTATGTCGGGGAAGGGGAATTCACCGGCGAAAAACTCGATACATTCGGCGGCTACGGCGTGTTTAAAGTTCATCGCCTGCAGGCGCTGTTGCAATTCATTTGTCGCGAAGGATTTGAACACCACGTTGCCGCCACCAAAGCGGTGGTCGCGGCCGGCATTGATGATGCGTTAAGCAATTATCTGAAATGGAATGTCTATCGGCATGAATGATGATCATGCTTGGCATGTGCCATCACATGGTGGAAACATGGCCTAAACGAAGTAAACGAACAACAAAGTGAGAATATTATGCCCGGCCCATACGCCATTGGACTGGATTTCGGAACCGCATCCGTGCGGGCGCTGCTGGTGGAAGTTGCATCCGGTGAAGAAATAGCCACCGGCGTAAGTGCGTATCGCCATGGTACCGATGGCGTGATGCTCGACGCCCGCGATCCATTGCTGGCCCGCCAGCATCCGCACGATTATCTTGATGGCACGCAGGCCGCCATTTTGGATGTTCTTGCGCAGGCACGCCGCAAAGTTACGCAATTTGATCCCGGTGATATCATCGGCATTGGCGTGGATACCACTGGAAGTTCCCCCATGCCGGTGGATAAGAATGGTGAGTCGCTGGCGTTTGATCCGGCATTTGCCGATAATCCCGCGGCCGCGGTCTGGTTGTGGAAAGATCATACGTCCCATGTTGAGGCCGAGGAAATTACCACAATCGCCGCGGCCATGCGTCCGCAATATCTTGCCAAATGCGGGGGGCGATATTCTTCGGAATGGTTCTGGGCAAAAATATGGCATTGTGCCCGTGTAGCGCCGAAAGTTTTTGATGCCGCTTACACCTGGGTGGAAATCGCGGATTGGATTCCCGCCGCCCTTACCGGCACGATGAATCCCGCCCAACTGCGGCGCGGCATTTGCGCTGCCGGCCATAAGGCGTTTTACAATCCAGGCTGGGGCGGCTACCCGGATGCGGAATTTCTCGCCGCGCTTGACCCGCGGCTGGTGCGCATTGGCAAAACGCTGGCCGGAAAAGCTTTTTCATCTGCGGAAGCGGCCGGCACACTGACGGAAAAGTATGCCAATGCCTTCGGCCTGTCGGCGGGAATACCCGTGGCGGTCGGGGCTTTTGACGCGCACCTCGGCGCGGTGGGCGCAGGAATAAAAAACAATGTGCTGGTCAAGCTCATCGGCACATCCACCTGCGATATTATGGTCGTGCCGGAAACCGCCGCGCTTGCGGATATTCCAGGCCTTTGCGGCATTGTTCCCGGATCGGTGCTGCCGAACTATTTCGGCCTGGAGGCCGGACAATCCGCGGTGGGGGATATATTCAACTGGTTTGTATCCGTCGTTCAGCCGCATGGAAATGCCGGTTCGCATGAAGCCCTGACCAGAGCCGCCGCGGAAATCAAGCCCGGAGCCAGCGGTCTGATCAGCCTGGATTGGCACAATGGCAATCGCACCATCCTGGTGGATCAACGCCTCACCGGTCTAATCATGGGCCTGACGCTTCACAGTACCCCCGCGGAGATTTACCGCACGCTTATCGAAGCCACCGCCTTTGGTGCCAGGGTGATTATGGAACGCTTTGAGGAATTCGGCCTGCCGGTGCATCGGGTCATTAACGGCGGCGGAATATCCGCGAAAAATCATCTGGCCATGCAAATTTATGCCGATGTTATGAATCGGCCCGTGGGCGTATCCCGCAGTGGACAGACCTGCGCCTTCGGAGCCGCCATTGCCGGAGCAGTGGCCGCCGGAAAAAGCCGGGGCGGGCACGCCACGTTTGATGATGCCATTGTTGCCATGGTCGGGGAGCCGGCGCATACGTTCACGCCCATCGCCAGCCATGTGGTCATATATGAACGGCTGTTTCAATTGTATCGCCAATTGCATGATGCTTTTGGCCGCAAAGATTCCACCGCCCATCTCGGTGCCGTGATGAAAGAATTGCTGGACATCCGCGATCAGGCCAGGAGTTGACCATGCCGCATGAAGAACTTAAAAAGCTTGTCTGTCAGGCCAACCGGGATCTTGTAACGCTGGGGTTGGTGGCTCTGACCTGGGGCAATGTCAGCGGGGCGGATCGCTCGGCCGGTGTGATGGCCATTAAACCCAGCGGCGTACCTTATGAGAAATTGCAGCCCGCGGATATGGTCGTTCTTTCGCTTGCGGACGGGCAGATTGTTGAAGGCACCGCCCGGCCGTCATCCGACACCCCCACGCATTTATATCTGTATCAGAATTGCGCCGATATCGGCGGTATCGTGCACACGCATTCTATTCACGCCACAAGTTTTGCCCAGGCCAAACGGGAGTTGACCGCCCTGGGCACAACCCATGCGGACACCTTTTACGGGGCAGTGCTCGTGACACGGGATTTACTGCCCGATGAAATCCACACCGATTATGAATTAAATACCGGCCGCGTCATCATCGAGTGCTTCCGGGAACGCGGCTTGAATCCCGCACAAATTCCCGGAGTGCTGGTGGCCAGCCATGCGCCCTTTGCCTGGGGGCCTTCAGCCGCCAAGGCGTTGGAAAATGCTCTGGTGCTTGAACTGGTGGCCAAAATGCAGTTGGAAACCCTGGCCCTGGCACCGGATGTGCAACCCATCTCCGATGAACTTCTGGATAAGCACTTTCTGCGCAAACATGGTCCGGGTGCGTATTACGGCCAAAAATAGCCGGCACCGATATTCGCCGCGCAACGGCCCATCAGCATGCACAGTCTTTAAGCCATCAGGGTTGTACTTTTTGGATCGCTTGTGCGTGCGCCAGGCTCCGCCTTAAAAACCGCCGCGTTTGCCGCGCCCCCATGCTCTGAGCAACATTGATAATGTTTCCCTGCCCGTCGAGTACCAGTATCGTGGGCAATACCTCCACGCCCAGTTTTCGCGCAGCGGCTTTTCCGTCCGGCGAATCGATATCTTCCCGAACTGCAATAAAATGCCGTTTAACAAGCCGCGCCACGTTTCGATCCGTCCACACCGTGCGATCCATCAAGCGGCACGGCGGACACCAAGATGCCTGAAAATCCAGCAGCAACAACCGTCCCGTTTTCTTGCCGTTTTGTTCCGCGTTGCGCCAATGTGTGTGCCACAAAATATGCCCCGGCGGCGCGGCAACACCCATTTTCACCGCCATGGAATTAAACCACGGTAACATCGAAACCAGTATCATTGTTCCGGCAAACAACGTCATAATCACCAGCGATTGCCGGGGAAAACTGTCATAGCGCATCCGGCGTGTTTTCATCAAATGGTTCCAATTCCATGCTTATATTATAGACCAATCCGCATTGCCACCAAGCCACAAATGTTCTACGGATAGTTCCATTGTGAAAAGTCTAATTGCACGATAAGGTTGTGGTGTCCCGGCGGGAGCTTCAAAATCCCTGTGATATACTCGTCGGTGCGGCAAGAAATTGAGGATTGGTTCCATGGATTATTTCGCGCATACGTATGAACTGCTGGATGGAACAAAGGATCCCGATGAGAGCCATTGGCAGCCGTTGCGTGAGCACTTGAAAAATGTGGCCGCGCTGGCGGAGAAGTTTGCCCATGAAGCCAGGCCGGGAGATCAGGAATTTGCCCAAGCGGCCTGCGCCGCCGGATTGCTGCATGATTTAGGAAAATATCGACCAGAATTTCAGCGGATGATCTGCGGGCAGCAACCGAAGGGGGAAACGACGCGGCACAAACAGGTCGGTGCCGCGGTAGCTGTAGGCGCGGAACGTAAACACTTTGATATATGCTTTTCCATATTGGGCCATCACGGCGGAATCCCCGACGCGGCGGATATGGCGGAAGGGAGGAAAACGGGGGAACAGGTCGCGCAGGCGGTCATGCCTTTGGCGATTCAGGATTTTCCGGAATTGAAAACAGCCCTCCCGATCCACGCCACATCTATGCGCGGTTTGGATTGTGATATGCGCACCCGATTGCTGTTTAGTTGTCTGGTGGATGCGGATTGGCTGGACACATCCAATTTTCAAACGCTCCGCAGAGGCTGTCCGGCCCCGTTGCCGCCGGCAAAATTTGAGGCGGCAGCCTTGCTGAAAGCTGTATTGGCATACATCACATCGCGCGCGCAACAGTGCCTTAATCCGAATATCGCTCGAATTCGGGCCGAAGTTCTCGCGGCCGCGATTCAAAGTGCTTCCCAAGGGCCGGGGATATTTTCCATGACGGTTCCGACTGGCGGCGGAAAAACGCTTTCAGCGCTGGCTTTCGCGCTGCGACACGCGGAAAAACATGGCCTGCGGAGGGTCATATATGTAGCGCCCTATTTAAGCATCATTGAACAAAATGCCGCGGTATTTCGTGCGGCACTGGGCGATGCCACCGGGGATTTAATCCTTGAACACCATAGCATGGTTGAACCAGGGAGAAATGGCGTCAACCGGCAGGATGACCCGGAGTCACAAACCGCCCAGCGGCTGGCGGAGAATTGGGACGCCCCGATTGTTTTGACCACGAGTGTGCAATTTTACGAATCGCTGTTTTCCAACCAGCCCTCGCGTTGTCGGAAATTGCACAACATCGCCCGCAGCGTGGTGATTCTGGATGAATGTCAGACGCTTCCGCCGGGATATACCGCGCCGACCTGCGGGATGTTGGAACAAGCCGCCGGATATTTGGGTTGCAGTATTGTGCTTTGCACGGCTACTCAGCCGGCTTGGAAAAAAGATCCGGTTCGTCTACCCCAGGGAATCTCGGATGTCCGTGAAATAGCGCCCGATCCTGCCGCACTTTTCCAAAAGCTTAAGCGTGTTAAGGTTGAGTGGCCATCGGCAGACACGGCGGCTCTTGGCTGGAGCGAAATTGCCGCAGAGATGTCCCGCCATAAGCAGATTCTTTGTGTGGTCAACACACGCACGGCCGCGCTGGAAATCTTTCGAGAACTGGTAAAAATGGAGACTGGAACATTTCACCTTTCGACCAATATGTGCCCGGCCCACCGCTTGCGCGTGCTCAAAGAGGTGGCGGCAGCTATTAAACGTGGTGATCCGTGCCGCCTGATTTCCACGCAGCTTGTCGAGGCAGGCGTCGATCTGGATTTTCCGGTGGTTATGCGTGAAATGGCTCCCCTGGAATCAATCGTTCAGGCGGCGGGGCGTTGCAACCGTGAAGGAATGTTAAGTTTGCCCAATGGTGTCGGCGGGCGGGTGGTTGTTTTTCGCAGCCGGGACGGAAAAATGCCGCAGAGCACCTGGTATCGCAACGGTGCAAAAATTGTTGAACAGGATTTCTTGGCCTGCGGGCGTGAGCCGCAAATTGATGCCCCCGCCGATCTTGTCGAATATTATCGCAGGCTATACCCCACTGGGAATCTTGATGCCCAGGATATACACACCAAGCGCTCAGGTTATAATTTCCAACAGGTTGCGGAGAGCTATAACATTATAGAGGATATAACAACACCGCTGGTGATAGTTAATTGGGAATCGGCACGGCAGGAAGTCGAAAATTTGTTAAGCGAATTGCGAAGCAAGCCGGAGCGCGGTGTTTACCGCCGGTTGCAGAAATTCACCGTAAACGTTTATGACCACGAGCTGCGGCAAATGGCTGGTGCGTGCTTGATGGACGGTGTTCCAGGGGTTAATGTCTGCTGTCTACCGTATGACAGCTCTTTTGGTTTGATTGTTGGTGGCATTGCGGCGGTGCCTGTGTTTTGAAGTTGAGGAACGGAATGTGATGCCGACACCTGAAAAAGACATAGTCGCGGTGAAAGTTTGGGGTGACCTGGCCAGTTTTACGCGCCCTGAATTGAAAGTGGAGCGATTGTCGTACCCGATCATGACGCCTTCTGCGGCGCGTGGTGTTTTGGATGCCATCTTATTTAAGAAGAAGACTGACGCCGCTGGCAAACTCGTTCCCGCGTTCCATTGGCATATTCGTCGCATAACGGCGTTACGCCCCTGGTGGCTCGCGGACAAGGCCCCGGACCGCCCGCAATTTATCAGCATTCGCCGCAATGAAATTCAGGGAAAAATCGCGCCCCGCACCGTTGGCGGCTGGATGAAGGCCCCGACCTCCGCCCAGCCGTATCTTGTTGATTCCGCCGGACGCGAAAGTGCCGGTGGGCAGAATCGCACGCAACGCAATACGATGGCTTTACGTGATGTGGCGTATTTAATTCAAGCCAGTGTGGATATTGGTCCGTTTGACGCCAATGATCCGCCGGTCAAATACCGCGAAATGTTTTTACGACGAACCGAAAAGGGCCAGTGCTTCCATCGACCGTACTTGGGATGCCGGGAATTTGCGTGCCATTTTGCTCCGCCGGACGGTAGCGAGGAGCCTATGAGATGGACCGAATCACTTGGACTGATGCTTTACGATGTGAAATTTGACGGCAACGGGAAAAACCTTCCGGGATTTTTTATGGCGGCGGTGAATGACGGCGTGCTGCATTGCGACACCGCCGCGCCGGCCGCCGATGGCGCACCATCGGTAAAGGTGCTGGGATGGGAGGAGTCGGCGTGATATTAAGGCGACTTTATGAGTTGGCGGAACGCGAGAAACTTCTGGACGATCCGGCCTTTGAAAATTTGCCCGTGCCGATCATCGTAAAGGTTGGTGGCGGCGGTCAGTTCTTGGGAATTGAAGATCGACACGGCATTGTTGAAATTCCATCGAAGAAGGGGCCGGCGAAAATTAAACCGGGGCGCGGCCGGGAAATCTCGGTTCCCAAGCCGCACGGCAATACCGCCAACGCGGGTTTTGCGAGATATTTTGTCGACACCCTCGCCCGTGTTCTGCCGGTAAGCGATGAGAAAAAAAGCATTGCCAGCCGCGAAACGTTCTGGCGGCAGATCGCGGAGGCCGCAACCGCAACGAATGACCCGGCACTGGTTGCTGTCGCCGCGTTTGGTCGGTTATTTACAATTGATGGCCAACTTGCTGAACGGATCCGCGGGGAAGTGGCGTCGGTGAATCCCGGCCCCGGTGACCGCTGCACCTTCAGTTGGGTTCAGGATGAAGGCCTGACTGTACTGGAGCGCGAAAGCGTCAAGGCTTGGTGGCGAAAATTCTACGGCCAATTTGACCAGGCCCGGCAAGGCGGAGGCCCGCGCGGAATATGCCAGGTTACCGGTGAATTCGGACCCATTGCAACGGTCCACGCCACGAAGTTATCCGGTATTCCCGGTGGGATCGCATCCGGGGTCAGCCTGATCTCCAATGATAAGCAAGCTTTCGAAAGTTACGGACTTGATGGTGCCGCGAACGCGGCAATCGGATACCGTGCCGTGGATGGGTACACACGGGCGATCCAGTCCCTTGTGCAAGAGAAGCTTCATCGCAGCAAAATCATGTGCGGGGGCGATGTGTTCCTCATCTGGTGCCGCAACAGTGCCGTTGCTGATGACCTCCTGGCGTGCCTTGATGGAACGAGCCCGGAATTGGTTGCGAAGCTGATGGATAGTGCCCGCGGCGGCACGAAAGCTGTCGCGGCTGACGCGGACAAATTTTATTGTCTTGCGCTTTCGGGAAATGCCGCTCGAGCTGTTGTGCGTGATTATCTGGAAACGCCAATTTCCGAGGTGAAAGAAAATCTGCGGCACTGGTTTACTGATCTGAGGATTATCAATCCCGCAGGCAGTGAAATAACCACCACATTTCCTCTTTGGCAGTTGGCGCTGGCAACCGCGCTTGATAAGGACGCGGTATCTCCGACGATTCCTCCGCAATTATTGGCGGGTGCCTTTCGGGCTGCACCATTCGGAGACAACATCTTGGCCGCATGTCTGCGGCGTTTACAGGCGGAAGGCACCGGTGGTTTCACGGCGGTACGTCTTGGGTTAATTAAACTGATACTAGTAAGGAAAGGAATTACCATGAGTGAACAAGCGATGAACTCTGGATCATCGGCGTACTTGTGCGGCCGGTTGATGGCGGTCTTTGAACGCGCCCAATGGGGTGCGCTTGGGGAAGTCAACGCCAATGTTGTGGACAAATTCTACGGCACCGCCAGCACGGCACCCGGGTTGGTCTTTCCGCGGCTTTTCAAATCTGTTCAGCAACATATCAGCAAGTTGGAAAATGAGAAACCGGGTATGGCCGGCAATATCAAAAAAGACCTTGAGAATCTTTGCAGCCGTGTCGATCAATTTCCCCATCTGCTGAAACTCGATCAGCAAGGAGAATTTGCGCTCGGGTTCTACCATCAGCGTGCGGAATATCGCAGGCAGGGCGCGGAAAATCGCGAGCGACGCGAGGAACAGAAACAGGCAACGCAATCTTGATGTTACTTCACCCTTATTTGAAAGGAACTTTCCATGAGTCAGGTAGTTGATCGGCGTTATGACTTTGTATTCCTCTTTGATGTACAGGATGGCAACCCCAATGGCGATCCGGATGCCGGGAACCTCCCCCGCATTGATCCGCAGACCATGCAGGGCTTTGTTACCGATGTCTGCATTAAACGGAAAATCCGCAATGCCGTGGCCGCAATCGCGGGCGGCAAACCGGGTTTCGATCTATTTTTCCAAACCCAGGATGCCGTGTACGAAAAACGCATTTTGAACAATCTCATGGAGCAGGCTTTTGATGGTGCCGGTATCGATAAAAAAGCGTTTAAGGATAGCAAGGGAAAAGACAAATCCACCGAGGCGGAAAAGGCCAAAAAGTGGCTGCTCCAACAATACTACGATATTCGCGCCTTTGGTGCCGTGCTTTCCACCGGTGATTTCAACTGCGGCCAGGTGCGCGGGCCGGCCCAAATAACATTTTCTCGATCTTTAGATGCTATTATTCCAATCGAATCGGCAATCACCCGAAAGAGTGTTACCACCGTTGAGGACGCGGAGAAACAAACCAAGAAGGACGGCTTCCTGACCGGCACGATTGGTCGCAAGAATACCGTGCCGTATGCATTGTATCGTGGCCACGGATTTATTAATCCATTGCTGGCTCGCGATACCGGCTTTACGTATGGAGATTTGGCATTGTTTTTCCAGGCCATGCAGCGCATGTTTGATCTGGATCGGTCCGCATCGCGCGGGTTGATGTCTCTTCGCGGACTATATGTATTTCAACATTCCACCGCGCTGGGAGAAGCGCCGGCCCATATCTTGTTCGACAAAATTGCAACCCCAAAAATCGGCGATTCCGCCGCGCCACGCCAGTTTGCCGATTACAACATTACCGTTGCCGATTCACTGCCCGCCGGGATAATTATTCGCGAGTTGTCGGCGGCCAATATGGCGGATTTGGCATTTCCGTTGGCCTGATGTGGACGATATGGGTGACCAATACCGGCCACTCGCCCATTGTCGGCCAATGCGATGTGGGACGTATTTGCTCATGGCGCGGCATGATTCCAATCCCATGTTTAGCGGGCCACGCGGCGTGGCCGCGACGGTATAATTGGCATCTCCGGAAACGTAAGAGAACACGAACTGCCCGGTGGCTCTGTTAAATAGAAAGTTGTCATGGTTGCGGCCTATCATAGCACGTTTTGTGCCTACGGATTCTGGTTGCCCAATGATCCGCGCGGGTCGTGGTCGGATTATGTGCGAAACTGGGATTTGTATTATGCCGCCGGCGGTGGA
>JAJYZY010000212.1 GCA_021799715.1 Planctomycetota bacterium
TACCCAACCGCGCGGCCGCGCGTACCAGACGGAACTTGTACCACAAAAGCGCAGCTGGCGCAAATCCATAAACACGAATATTATTTTATCTAAGACATGTCTACTTCTCTATATGATTTCGCCCTGGGCCATGAGGCGGGGCAATTTTCCAAGCGACCTCATCCGTAATGTTAGCCGGCACATTTAATGTGCCGCAGCGTCGCGGAAAGGGCACCCGCCTTGGCCGACGGTTCCGGATGTCATCGGCGCGATCCCCACCCAGTAAACAACAATATTGACCCCGCCCGGAATTATTGCCACGTCCCGGCCATGGGAAATCTTATGCGGCGGGTTACGCGCGTGATGCGGCGGCATCATCGGGCAGAGCATTTAACAGGCGGTTTATATCATCGGTACTTTGATAAAAATGCGGTGAGACGCGCAATCGTCCCTCGCGTTCGACAATGATGATCTTCTGCTTTTCCAACTGGCTGATGATCTGCGCATGATTGTGAGTGCGGCTTTTAAAACTCACAATCCCGCTGGTTTCATGATCTCGCCGACTGGAAATAACGGTATAGGATTTTTGCGACAGACCGGCGCAAAGCTGCGCGGTTAAACCCAGCACACGTCCCATCACGATGTCCAACCCGATATCTGAAAGCAGTTGCATGGACGCACCCAGTGCCAGTATGCCCGGAATGTTGTGCGATCCGCATTCAAATCTCCGGGCATCGGTGCGCAGGGTAAAATCGTAATGGCCGTAATCGTTGGCGTTGACCACATTCATCCAGCCGATTTCAGGCCGCAAGGATGTCAGCATATCTTTGCGGCAATAAAAAATCCCGGCTCCTTCCGGCCCGAGCAACCATTTGTGTCCATCGGCGGAAAGGAAATCAATATTCATCGCCCGCACATCCACCGGCAATACGCCGCAGGCTTGTATGCCATCCACACACAGCAGAATTCCGCGGGTTCGGCAGAATTGGCCGATCGCGGCGATATCATGACGGAAGCCGCTGGCGTATTCCACGTGCGACAGCGCGATCATGCGCGTGCGGGGGGTGACGGCTTGGAATATGCTTTGAATGTCCACGCGGGCGTCAACCTCGGGCAGCATAATGTGTCTGGCTCCGTAGCGTTGCGCAACATCAATCCATGGATATACATTAGATGGATATTCCACGGATGTGGAGATAATTTCATCACCGGCCTTCCAGTCCAGCCCGTTGGCGACAAAGGCAATTCCCTCGCTGGTATTTTTAACAAATGCCAATTCCTCCGGCGCGGCGCCGATGAATTCGGCCGCCTGTTTGCGCACCAACTCAATTTTCTGGTACCACCGGCTGGTAAGATAGGAGTCATCACGCGCTTCACGCGCAAAGCGTTCAATTTCTGATGCGGCGCGGCCGGAAATGGGGGCCACGCCCGCATGATTAAAAAAAGCCCAGCGACGGGTAATGGGAAATTCGACGGCAACATCAAAGTTTGCGGGTAATGACGGTAAGGCTGTAGCATTCACTGGAGATAGGGACATGGCGTAGCTTCCTTTTTCGATACTGTGGCAGTATGACCGACAAATTATAAATTGGCCAGCCCATAGCAACCGTCCACAGTGACAGCCATAGTAACAGCCCATAGTAACAGCCCATAGTAACGGGGGTGACCGCCCCCACATCAGTGGGCCGGCAAATGGGCTGATGCGTTAATGCGGTGCGCAAGGGCGTACATAAGAATGTTACACGCCAAGGATTGTGCGGACCTTGGTGCGTAGCCGCGGATGGCCCACGTGTTCGTTCCCAGCAGACCCGAGGTGATATCTTTTGAGGAAAGGACCACGGCCCAGCGGTGATTAAGGCGAATGCCGAATAGTTGCGGCGTGGTGCGCGGATGATTGGCATTTGCGCCATATTGTCGGTAGGTAACCTTGCCGGCGTTGATACCGCCGGGAATCATTCCGGTAAACAATGGACTGTGAGCCGGAATATCCTCAAGCTTCCTGCCGGGATAAAGGGATTGAATCAGTAGCGCGCAGGAATGGGTGAACGCGGTCTTCCCGCCGCAACTGTCGGCGAAGAGCATTCCACCAGCGTTGAGATAAGCGCGTAATGCTGCGATATCCGTGGCCGAGAACGATATGCCGCCCACGCCCGTAAGGTGCACCAGTGGTAATATTCCGGCATCCGTCGCGCTAAGTTGTGCTATGCGAACGCTGTGTAACGAGACATCAGTCCGATCATACGCGGCGAGCATGGCGGCCAGGCGGGGCCACGCACCGGGTTCCGGATTCCAATTGCCATGAAATGCCAACAAGCCAACGGAAAGTTTTCGAACGGGCGGCTGATTGGGCGGCGGGACGGTCAGGCTGTGCAGGCGATTAGCGAGATACCCTTTTCCCGTGGCATACAGATAAAAATTCAATGGCAGTTCCCAGTACTGCTTGTGGTTATGCAGGCGGCTCTGCCATACGCCGGCCATATCGGAAGGACTGATAATCCATAAATACCGCACGCCATTGGACATCGCCAGCAGCGGAGAGGCAATATGGAACCATGGCTGCATGGTCATCAGCGGACTGGCAGCCGGCACAGGCCGGAATTTGAAGGTATTTTGAACGCATGACTCCCCGGCCTGGATCATTGCCCGGCGGAAACGTTTGGAATCTCCATCGCAGGAGCACACCACCATTCCGCCTGCATAGATATATTGTCTTAATTTATTAAGAACCGCTGCGGTAAAATGCGGATTTTTGTGGCCGGTGATCAGAAGAATCGGCGAATCCAGCCATTGACTCACCGGCGAAGTTGTGGTGACCACCTGCCAGTTCAGCGGGGTTTCCATTTCATGGGAAAGATAGGATGTGATATTGGCGGCATCACGCTGGCGGGCGTTCCACTGGCCGTAAAAATGAGGAGAATATTGCAATTTGTTGATAAACACCGGGTTTAAGCCCCGGTCCAGAACCAGTAATGAATAGGCGGTGCCGATGACGTGGTTGCCCCGCCGCGGCGCGGTAAAATTGGCTCGCCAACTCCCATTAGACTTCTGTGTCAACAACAGTGTGCGGACATAATCACGGTACCAGTTGTGTTTGCCGAAATATTTTATCCCACTGGCAAGACCGACACGCTCGTAGCCATACATGACATACTGATTAATCGTGGTGGGGTTAAAATGCGTGTTCAGCCAGCGCAGGCCGCGGACAATATTAACATCCGGATGTGGGTGGATATTGAGG
>JAJYZY010000055.1 GCA_021799715.1 Planctomycetota bacterium
TTATGCGATTGACCGACTTCAGTTCGTCCCGTACCCAGTGGCATAAGCATAACAAATTCCCTGCGCAAAACGGAACTCGCTTTCACAGAACCAATCAACCTGAAACACGTCATACCCGGTACGATCTCTGCTACTGCCTCGATTATTTTCCCGACGGGATCACGACGCTGGCTGGGGAATGGAAGCAGCGCCAGCGGGAACCGGATGTAGCCATCGCCGTCACCACCTTGCGGGAAAAATTCGCCGACGTGAATGCTTTTGGGCCTCAACAACTCGTTGAGTTTCACAGTACGGCCGATAGGGACGAAGCGGACAGGCACCGTCGGCGAGCATTCGAACTGGTGCGGAAGCTCTTGGCACTGTATGACCAAGCGTAGCCGAGGCCGAGTCGTGCTCCGGTCAGCACCATATTATTTTGTCAAACAGGGCTGGTTCCCGGCTCCAAGGATCAATGAGCAAGGGTCAAAGATCAAAATTGGGTAAGCGCCGTGCGGCATCGGAATAAGCTCTGACACAAAGACACGCCCAATGCGGCAACGGGCAACGCATTGACGCGGGCTCCAGGCGAGCTGCCTGTCAGGCCCAAGTTAAAATGTCCGCTATTTAGCTCCGGAAATTTTGAGCGCTGTGGAATGTTGAGCACTGGGGAACTTTCCAAAGCGGCAGCGGGCGGATACATTTATCGCCATCATGAAATGCTGATTACAATGGAAGTATCTGGAGCTTTTTATGCAGTATGCCCCCTGGTTGCCCGCGTCCAATAGATATCAAACAATGGTTTATAACCGCTGCGGTAAATCCGGGTTGAAGCTGCCGGCTATTTCTCTGGGCTTGTGGCATAATTTCGGCGGGGTCGATTTACTCGAAAATCAGCGGGCCATGCTGCGGCGGGCATTTGAATTGGGTATCACCCATTTTGATCTCGCCAACAACTATGGTCCGCCGCCCGGATCAGCGGAAGAAAATTTTGGCCGCCTGCTTAAAGCGGATTTGCAACCGTGGCGCGATGAACTGATCATTTCCACCAAGGCGGGCTACACCATGTGGAGCGGGCCTTATGGCGACTGGGGTTCGCGTAAATATCTTCTGGCAAGTCTGGATCAGAGTCTGCGTCGCATGGGCTTGGATTATGTGGACATTTTTTATTCCCATCGCCCCGATCCGGAAACGCCGCTGGAAGAAACCATGGGAGCCTTGGATGCCGCGGTGCGGCAGGGCAAGGCCCTGTACGTGGCTTTGTCCAATTACAAACCGGACCAGGCCAGGCAGGCGTTTGCCATTCTGAAATCACTCGGTACGCCCTGTCTGATTCACCAGCCGCGATATTCCATGCTGGAGCGCTGGATTGAAGATGAATTGCTGGCCGTGTTGGGTGAACATGGCGTTGGCGCTATTGCATTCTGTCCGCTGGCGCAGGGCGTGTTGACCAGCAAGTACCTGAAGACCATTCCCGAAGATTCGCGCGCCGCCAAATCTTACAGCTTCCTCAAGGCGGATAAAATAACTCCGCAGTTGCGGGACCGCGTTAAGAAGCTCAATGACATTGCCCAGGCCCGCGGACAAAGCCTCGCCCAGATGTCGTTGGTTTGGGTGCTGCGTGATCCGCGCGTTACCTCCGCGCTTATTGGTGCCAGTCGGGTGTCGCAAATTGAGGAAAATGTTCAAGCCCTTGCCAATCGCGCTTTTACCGCCGAGGAATTGGCGGCCATTGATAACATATTGGCCCTTTGATATGCCGGAATTGTGTCCCCCTGGAATTGCATGCCATGGAAAATATGAACTCCGCTGTTGATTCGCTCGATAATCCTTCTACGCCACCGTTGGAAGGAACGTTGGTGTATCATGCTCCGGCCAAATTGAACCTGGGGTTGCGGATTTTTCCGCGCCGTCCCGATGGATATCATGATATTGAATCGTGGTTTGTGCCCATTTCCCTTCGTGATACGCTGACGTTTTGCAGGGCGGATTCACTGACACTGCAACTCTCCGGCCTGGCCGCCGGGCTTTCCGATGATCCGGAAAAAAATCTTGTGGGACGGGCCGCGATGATCCTCGCCGGAGCCGCCGGCATTCAGCCGCATGTGCGCATCAATCTTCATAAAATCATCCCCGCCGGCGGTGGGCTGGGCGGCGGCAGTTCCGACGCGGCCACAACCCTGTTGGCGTTAAAACAGTTCTGGAATCTTCCAATTTCCCTGGCGGAATTGTCCGGCATGGCGGCCTCGCTGGGCAGCGATGTGCCGTTTTTTATTCATGGCCGGTCCGCGGTGTGCCGCGGGCGCGGCGAAATCATTGAGCCGCTGCCCCTGCATCGCCTTCTGTTTGCCGTTCTGATCATTCCGCCCTATCCAACCAGCACCAAAGATGTGTATCAGGCCTTTGATCAACAGGCGGTTGCAGCGGGGACAGCCACGATTCCATGGCAGGAATTATCGCAAAGCAATGCCGCCGGAATCAGCTCCGTTATCCGCAACGACCTGGAAGCTCCGGCTTTCTCGGTCACGGCCCCGCTGCGATCTCTACGCGATGAAATATGCGGCATTGCCGATCGTCCGGTACACCTCAGCGGCAGTGGATCGACACTTTTCATCCTTGCGGATCAGCCGGCGGAAGCAGCCGCGCTGGCCGAAAACCTCGCGGGCCGCCTGCCTGAAAACATCCGCACCGTTCCCGTCCGCATCGGCCATGCGTGAGCAGAAACTTCGGACCCCGGCGAATCGCGAAGTGCACGCCGCGTTTGTTGTGTCTACAGAAGCTCTCCGCTGAACCTGGGCTATCGCCCATACGTTCGGAGATTGATCCGCTTGCGACTTGCGCTGCATTTTCGTTAATGGCAGTGTGCTCGGCAAAACAACGCCTTCCGAGCGGTTGCCGTTCCACATTGCGCGAACTCGGTATTTATCTGCCCGATATCCAATGCTGGATCAGCGGAAGCGCCGGTTCCCCCTGTGGCGAATAGGCACCGTAATCCGTCGGTTTACAGCCCGGAAGCCATTCCCATATAAAGGCACCCATAAAGCTGGCAACCGGCAGGTTTCTCCACACGCGCACAAACGCCTGGTACGCAACAAGCTGATTATGCGGATTGACAAGGCCCGTCCCGACATAATCCCACGGCTTGGCCAGGGTGTTATTCAGGTTGTCCCAGCCGATTTCGGTGAACAGTACCGGCTTTCTTTCCCGGGCGGCAAATGTGAGAATGCGGTGTTCAATGCGTTGCCAATGTGCGACAACCGCGGCGGTTGATGGGTGCCTGGAATCAGAAAGATCGTAATAGCTGTTCATTCCGATGTAATCCAGTTCCGGCCAGAAATGGACATATTGATAATGATCCCAATTGGCGCTGTATGTGAGTTTGCCGTGAAAGCGTTGCCGCGTCATGTGAATAATGCGCAGCCATTGTGCGTTAAACGGTTCGGTGGAAAGCAATTCGCTGCCCACGCAGAATATATCCACATGGGTTTCCTGTGCCCAATCAGCGGCGGCCAAAATGTATCCGCGATAGCGCGCAAACCAGATGTTCCAGTTTTTTGGTTTAATTACGCCGCGCCAATCATCGCCCGTCGCATGATTCAGCAGCACGATGGGCATGAGCATGGTGTGAATTCCCAAGTGGTGGGCGGCCAGAAGAACTTTCCGTATTTGCGACGGCGATAATGAAACCTGCGGATCAATATGAATATTATCAGCGTGAACATCATGCTGCCGGGCGTTGATGACAAAATTAATCCATCGGCACCCCATGGCATGAAGTTTTGTAATTGCATGCAGATATTCCGGCAACCCCCGCGGATTATCCAGTTGCATTGAAAAGCCACGCACCGGCGGCAGGCCGGAAATAGGAAAATGCATAGGCGGTAAAGGCGGCAGCCTTTTCGTGATCGCTTTTTGCGGCCGGCCCATGGCCATCAGCGTCAGCACGAAAACGAGACCGGAAAGAAGGAATAGTCCAACGGTTATTGTTCGTGTAATTCGTCGCGTCAACACATCAGCTCCGGGCCAAAGCGGTAGTTTGCGCCATGATGCGCCGCCTTGCAAATTAATTCTGCGGTCAACGCGCTCGCGTTACCGGTGTCGGAGGGGTGTGGGCGTAGATATGAAATTCCACCCCGGGTAGTTCCCGCCGACTCTGCAATTGCCACTGCTCATCAGGCCACTTTGGAAACCATGTGTCGCCGACGGCGGGGGAGGGGAGTTTGATGATGCTGATATACATGCGGTCCGCAAGGGGCATGGCTAATTTATAGATTTCCGCGCCGCCGACTATAAACAGTTCCTGTTCGCCCGCGCTTTCCGCGGCCTTGATGGCCTGCGTGAGATCCGTAAACCATTGTGTGCCCGGCGGAACAGACGTGGGAATGGTCCGACTCAATATCAGATTGGTGCGATTGGGCAGCGGCCTGCGGATGGAATCAAATGTCTTGCGGCCCATCAAAACCGCGTGGCCGGTGGTGAGCGTTCTAAAGTGCTTTAGATCCTCGGGAACGTTCCACGGCAATTTTCCATTCAACCCGATGACCCGTTCGGGTGTCATCGCGGCAATAAGACTGATGTGCATGAGTCACCTGTATTGCAAATCCCCCCGGCAAATTCGCGGTCAATTCCAGTAAACCGACTTCGCTATAATCATCACAGCGGGTACGACTGGTACCTCCGTCAGTGTACGGCAAAAATTTCCGGCGTCCAGACAACAGGCTTGGAATTTGTGCGTGATGAATGTCGGGTTTTCCTTTGCCACTGTGGCCGACATGCCGGGAGTTTCCAGCGCACGGGTATTTCAATTCCATGAAGTTATATTTGTGCGGTACCCGGCAATAGTTACAAGCCGTGTAATGATCGCCGCTGGTCGCCGATGGTGGAAAACCGCCCCCATTTCGCGGGGAAATTGTTTGGGAGCGCCAATATTGTTTCAATTTATCCGGCAAAAAAACTGCCACTGCCAAAGCCGATGGTTTACCAAATGAAATAATAGTCGGTAGCGATTGGCCGGGCAAACGGGGGAACGGCAAAGAAGATTGTGGAATTGGCATCAATTTCCGCCGCGTGGCCCATGCGGCATGCAACTGTCGCGGCGTTATATTTGAGGTCAGTGACAATGGTTGGAAAAAAATACTGGCAAAACATTGCGGCCATGGGATAATCGCATCGTGGATGCAGAGCCACCGTTCCTCCGCGGCGAACCGTTGCGTGGTATCGGCTCTGGGAAAATCGGCAGGGAAGCGGAACAGGGTGGCGCAACATTGTGAACGCACAGGGCAGTACCAGTTCGACTCAACAGCAGATTCATGCGGCGCTTGATTCCGCCTACCGCAACAAAACGCCGCTGGGTACGCTTTGGAGCCTGTTTCGGAATTATCGTCCGCGCATGATTCTTGTGGTCATCGCCTTTGCCATCAAGCAATCTCCGGTCTGGGCGTTGCCGATTGTCACCGGCAATATTATCACCGCCATTACGCGCCTTGATTCCGCCCGCCATGGCGGCCCGGTTTACCCCTCGGCGGGTCTGATAAGATTTATTGTCATCAATGCGGTCATCATGTTTGTGCTGATCGCGCAGAATATTCCCATGCACACGCTTTACGCCAGGCTGCTGTCATCCGTGGTGCGGCAGGTACAACTGGTGCTGCGGTCGGCGCTGGTGGTGCGTTTGCAGCAACTCTCCATGAGCTTTCACGATAATATGCTCTCCGGGCGGCTGCAAAGCAAAGTGCTGCGCGATGTGGAGGCGGTGCAGCAATTGTCCAGCCTGCTTATTGATACCATCCTTTCCGGTGTATTAATTCTGGTGGCGGCCTTTGTTGTTACCTTGGCACGCAGCCCCATCACGCTGCTGTTTTTTCTTATTACAGTACCGGCGGCGGTGGCATTGACACGCCTGTTTGGCGGCGTGATGCGACAACGCAATGAGGCGTTTCGCGTGGAGCTGGAAAAAATGTCCGGCGAAGTTTCAGAAATGATCGACATGATCCCGGTGGCCCGCGCGCATGCGGTCGAGCAGTCCGAAGTAAACCGGGTGAATCGGCGGCTTCTGCGAATCCGGCATGTCGGGCAGGAACTTGATACCACCAGTAATCTTTTCGGTTCCTCCGGATGGGCGACGTTCCAGTTTTTCCAGATGGTGTGCCTGGTATTTAATGTCTGGCAGTGTTACCGCGGATGGATCACCGTGGGCGATGTTGTCATGTATCAGGGTTTTTTCTCCATGGTCGTCGGATCGGTTCAGGCCATGGTCGCGACAATTCCGCAGTTGGCCATCGGTGTGGAATCCATACGATCCATCGGAGAGGTGCTGGAATCTCCGGATATTGAACGCAACGACGGTAAATTAACCGTCTCCGCAGTGCGTGGAGAAATCGAATTTCAAGCGGTGAGTTACCAATATCCCGCAACCAGCAGGCCTGCGGTGGAAAATTTTTCGCTTAGCGTGCGGGGTGGAGAAACCGTTGCGGTGATTGGACAATCCGGTTCGGGCAAATCCACGCTGATGAATTTAATTATTGGATTCCGTCGGCCCACCGCGGGCAGAATACTGGTCGATGGTGTTGACATGGAAGCGATCAACCTGCAGACGCTGCGGCGATTTCTGGCGGTGGTGCCGCAGCAGGTGGTGCTTTTCAGCGGAACAGTGCGGGAAAATATCGCCTACGGCCTGGAACATGTCGGTGAAGAACAGTTGCAGTCGGTGTTGGAAATGGCGAATTGCGCGGAGTTTATCCGGGAATTGCCCAAGGGAATCGACACGCCGCTGGGCAATCGCGGCGGCAAGCTTTCCGGCGGGCAGCGCCAGCGCATTGCCATTGCGCGGGCGATGTTGCGGGACCCGCACATTATCATTCTTGATGAGGCCACCAGTGCCCTGGATGCGGCCTCCGAGCACCTGGTGCAGCAGGCAATAGCGCGGTTGATTAAGGGGCGTACGACATTTATCGTGGCGCATCGGCTTTCAACCATCCGCGATGCCCATCGTGTGGTGGTCATGGACCATGGCCATCTGGCGGAAGTGGGTGCGTATGCCGAACTTCTGGCCCGGCCCGATTCGGCCTTCGCCCGCCTGCACGCATTGCAGGTTTAGTTGCCGTGCCGGCACAACTTCTCCTTTTTTCACCCATTGCCTGCCAGTGATAACTCTTGAACGGTTGCCTGGTGTGGCGATCCGCGGTTTATTGGCCGTGTACGATTGTTTTTTCCGGGCGGGCTGCCCGTAGCGACCGGAACCCCCATTCCATTGATTGTGGATGTGGTTCAGTTCAGATTCCACCTGGAAGGGGAAATTTTTCGCAACCCGTTTGATGCGTCCTGGTCAGAAATGGGGTTTACGCCGCTTTGGCGGGTCAATCGCGGCTGCGGAGGCTTTGGTTTGGAATGATCCCGCCCCGCTGGATATCCGGTAGTGGTCCATGGAGAAATCGCAGGTGCTAACGGTTGTTGCCGGACGGCTTGGCCATTATGATCGAATTTTTCGGGTGCGGCTTGCGAGCTTTTACGGTGCAACTTTTCCAGCTCCAAGCCGCCGGCTTGGGCAATATCCGGAGGATTTCCGATGCTTTCATGGCTTGTTCTGATTGTTGCCGGCGTGTTTGAAGTCATCTGGGCGATCGGATTGAAATATTCCAACGGATTGACTGAAATTGTTCCCGCCACGGTGACACTCATCGGCATGATCGTCAGCATGGCTCTGTTATCCATGGCGGTAAAGACCATTCCCGTAGGCACCGCGTATGCAGTTTGGGTTGGAATCGGTGCGGTGGGTACGGCCATCATGGGCATTTTCATATTCAAAGAACCCGCCACCGCACTGCGATTGGGATTTATCATTCTCATTATTCTCGGTGTGATTGGCCTGAAGCTCACTGGACGATCCTGACGGCCTGTGCATGATTAACTTGGTATGTTCGGTTGCCGTCCGGCCGCAGGTTTCCGCCGCGCGGCGGCATACCTCCGAGGGATTTTCTTGAGCATTTACTGACGATTGATCCGGCGGACTTTCAACTCAATGGCCTGAATCTGCACTGCCGGCATGAGGCAAGTGGGGCATCGTGATGACTGAAACAACACCAAGCCATTGCGATTGCCCGACATGGCCTCGCGTTTTGCCTGGCGGATCAGGGTGGAAAACAGGGATATTCAGGGATACGCAGTGGACAAACAATCGCGTCCGCCCAGGGTGGAGCAAACCGGCATGAAATGCAGGAAACACGCGTAAATAGCAACGGAGGCGGAGGGATTCGAACCCCCGGTGGACTTGCGCCCACACCGGTTTTCAAAACCGGCGCGTTAAACCGCTCTGCCACGCCTCCCGGCATCTGAAGGGGGATCAGTGAAGATGGCATCATCTTCCGCTTCCCTTCACGCACGCTAAACAGTACCGTATTCAATTTACCGGGTCAAATGTTTCAATTTGTCCCAACTTTCATACATTCATTACATTGACACCGCCCCAGCGGCAAATTACGATGAAAAATTCGATAAGGCCTGATGCTTGTGTCAAGCCTGATTGTCGCGGGTTATGGCGGGGAAGATTGAATATCAGGCGTCGTTTGGATTTTTATATTTCAAGGATGCAAGCCAACACGGAATAAAGCAACATGAGCGGAACATCGTGTTTCGATTAACCATCCCGGAGATGTTTTTACATTCAGGAGGATTACCTATGCGGCGATTTTCAAAATTAACTCTGATGGTGGCGGCACTGGGATTGACCTTGAGTCTTTCGGGTTGCGGAAAAGGCGGTTCAAGCAACAGCCAAACCAACGCCCCGGCCAATACGCCGGCGGCTGCGGCGGCACCGGCCAAACCGGTACACGTATATCCTGCGGGTACACCCATTAAGCTGGCGTTTGTCAGCAACAATGTAGCTAATTATTGGAATTTCGCCCATGCCGGCGTGCGGGCTTTTGAGAAGAAAACCGGCATCCAGGTTACGTTTCGGGAACCGGCTAAGGGAACTGTCGCGGAACAGAACCAAATTATTGAAGATCTGGTAACCGAGGGTTATAACGGTATTGCTATCAGCGTCATTGCCCCCAATGATCAGATTCGCACGCTGGATTCCGCGGCGCGGTCGTTAAATTTAATCTGCGTGGATTCCGATGCTCCCAAATCGGATCGGCTGATGTACATCGGCACAATGAACTACAACGCCGGCCTGTTGATGGGCAAGGAAATTGTCAAGCTGCTTCCCAATGGCGGACAAGTGGCCATTTTTGTCGGCAATCTTGCCGCCCGCAATGCCTATCGGCGCCTGGATGGCATTGAGCATGTCATCAAGGGACACAACATAACCATTGTCGCCAAGAAGGAAGACAACCAGGATTATGCCCGGGCCAGATCCAACGCCGAAAATGTCATCAGCGCGTTTCCACACCTGAGCCTTATGTGCGGCTTATATTCCTATAATGGCGCTTTGGCCGCCGCCGCAGTGAAGGCCGCCGGCGATAAAGGCAAGATCAAGGTTATCGCCTTTGACCAGGATCCCGATACGCTTCAGGATATTAAAACCGGTTTGATTAACGCGACCGTGGTGCAAAATCCATTCATGGAAGGATACCTTTCCTGCAAGTATCTTACGAAAATTTGCGCCCAGGGCATGAAAGCGGTTCCAACGCCGGCCAATGTGGATACCGGCGTACAGATTGTCGATGCCAAAAACCTGGCCGCCTATGAGAAAAAACTCGCGAAGATGATGGCCAGTAAATAAGCATGGCCGCCGTCAATCACACAGGATCACCTCATGGCCGAAGACTATATCCTGCGAATGCGAGGCGTTACAAAACGCTTTCCGGGCGTCACAGCTCTGGAAAATGTGGACTTGGAACTGCGTCGCGGTGAAGTTCTGGCCCTGATGGGAGAAAATGGAGCCGGCAAAAGCACGCTGATGAAAATCCTCGGCGGAGCGCAGCCACCGGATGAAGGCCAGTTGCTTATTGATGGAAAAGCGGTCGAATTTCGCCACGTTTCTGATTCCAGGCGGCACGGTATTGTGCTGGTGCATCAGGAACTGATGATGGCATCAAACCTGGATGTCGCGGGCAATATTTTCCTCGGATCTGAAAAAAGCCAGTGGGGGCTGTTACGGCGAAAGGTAATGCGCGCGGCATCGGAGTCCCTGTTGCGGCGCGTGGGTCTATCCTGTTCACCGGCAACGCTGGTCGGATCGCTGACGCCCGGGCAGATGCAGATGGTGGAAATCGCCAAGGCTCTATCCCATAAAGCCCGGATTCTCATTCTTGATGAACCGACCAGCTCCTTAACGCTTACCGAATCCGAGCAGCTTTTCAAAATTATCGGTGATTTGCGGCGCGACGGCATTGCTATTATTTATATTTCCCATCGCATGGAGGAAGTGCAACGCCTGGCAGACCGCGTGATTGTATTGCGTGACGGCAAACGGGTGGGCGAACTGGAACATGACCAGATCACGCAAAATAAAATCGTCTCCATGATGGTGGGACGCGAATTAACCAATTGGTATCCGCCGTTGCGCCCCAAGACGGAGTATCCACCGGTTCTGCACGTGAAAGACCTTATTGTGCCCGGTGCGCCGTGCGCAGTGAGCTTTGTCGCCGGCAAGGGGGAAATCGTTGGATTTGCCGGGCTGGTTGGTTCCGGCCGCACGGAATTGATGCAGGCGATATTTGGAGCGGTGCCCCCTCTGGGCGGCACCATCATGGTTGATGGGCAGGCGTTTGCGCCGCGCCGCCCGCGTGATGCGATTAACCGCGGCATATATCTTGCTCCGGAAGATCGCAAGCATCATGGCTTGGTATTGCCTATGAGCATAGCCCAGAATATTTCCATGCCGGATATTCACAATTACAAACCGCGAGTATGGATGCAACGCGGACACGAACTGGTCGTGGCAAAAAAACAACTCGAATCGCTGCGTATCAAGGCTCCCGGTGTCAAACATCGCGTGGGCAGCCTGTCGGGTGGGAATCAACAAAAGGTGGTGTTGGGTAAATGGTTGGCCATGCGACCCAAAATTCTGATTCTCGATGAACCCACTCGCGGGGTGGATGTCGGGGCAAAAGCAGAGATTTATCGGGAGATGATGGAATTAGCCCGGCAGGGCATTACCATATTAATGGTCAGTTCGGAGATGGAGGAGGTACTGGGCATGAGCGATCGGATCGTTGTCATGCGGGAGCGGCGGATGGAAGGCATTTTACCGCGCGATCAGGCCACGCAGGAACGCATTGCGGCACTGATGACCGGCGCGGGAAGCACAATTGATAAAAGTATTGGAGCCCGATGAGACGCGAGCTGGGTATTTTCTGCGCTGTTGTTGTGATGTGCGGCTTTTTATTCTGGAGCAACCATGACTTCGGAAAAGCGGCTAATATTCTTAACGTATCGCGGCAGGCCGCCATGCTGGGCATATTTGCCATCGGCAGCAGCTTTGTCATTATTACCGGGGGTATTGACCTGTCGGTAGGCGCGATCATCGGGCTGACGGGCGTGCTGATTGCCAAAATTTCCTCTCCGTCGGTGCATTGCCTGAATCATCCGCTCTGGGTCGGCATATCGATCGCGTTGGCGGTGGCTCTGCTGATAGGACTAATCCAGGGACTGCTTATATCAAAATTAAAACTCCAGCCATTTATTGTTACGCTCGCCGGTATGCTGCTGGTGCGCGGAACAGCGCAAATCATTACCCACGGCGGCACGCTGGGTCTGGGCACATCGCCATTGATTAATCTGTCCACCGAGGGGCTTTTCCATTATGGCTACCATGCCGTTTTGGCTTATCCGGTTTTGATGTTCATCGGCGTGATCATTCTGTCTTCGTATCTGCTGCACGGAACCGTGTTTGGCCGCTATGTGTTTGCCATCGGCGGCAACCGGGATGCGGCCCAGTATTCCGGTATTCCGGTAGACCGCGTGGAAACACTCACGTATGTGATCTCGGCCGGTTTGGCCGGCGTGGCGGGTATCTGCTACGCGTCGTATATCGGCCAGATGACCTATAACGTGGGCAATGGTTATGAGCTTAACGCCATTGCCGCGGCCGTGATTGGCGGCGTTTCATTGCGGGGCGGTGAAGGCAGTGTTATTGGAGCCATCATCGGATCAATCATGATGGAAGTGATTCAGAACGGCATTATTCTGTTCAAATGGGTGTATCATTCCGCGGGACACCGGGAAGTATTCCGTTTAAGCTCGAACTGGACTTATTTCATAACCGGGGCTGTGATTCTCATGGCGGTGCTCATTGACCAGCTTGCCAACATTCTCAACAAGCGCAAGCGCCTGAAACGCCAGGCCCAGGTCGCGGCCGCCAAACAGTAAACCCGTGCGCAGGGAAGCAATCCTGGTCCCGATGTTTCCCGACACTTTTTGACTCCGCGCGACAACGGAGCGGCGGCACCATCGGCGCAAAGCGATTTTGAGGATGACAAGGATGTTTTGGACTTGCTTCGTCGCATAATCGGGCAATTCCTCAAATATCCGATCATGAGGTAACCGTTTATGAGTTACGATGATGCGTTGGGAATCGCTGAACGGAAGGGGCCCTTCACAGGGCTTGTTTTGAGCGTTATCGGCGCATTGGCCGCATGCACAATCACCCCCAACACATCAGGTATTTCGCCCGTAGCGCAACGGGGTCAACAGATCAGCGGATGGAAACCGGTTACCGTTCTGGAAATAAGAACGCCTTCCCCGCTTCCGCCCGGAATGTCAAACCGACAACTTGATCTGATAAGTTCCGTGGCGTGGATGCGGGGTGGCACGATGATCGCAACGCCAATTAGCAAGCTGGGCCTCGTAACGTGGGCGCACCCGTATTCTTCGCCCAACAGCATATCTTGGATTAACTACCACCTTGGGGGGCGCGGGTCCTGGTCGGGGACAGGTAGACCGGCAGGTCTGATCCGTTGCAGACACAGCATCGGGGTACCCTACTTTTTGAAGGGATTGGATGGGGCCAATCCCCGTTTGGCTGTCAATTGGTATTCCAGAAGAACAACCAGAATTCTGCGCGTTTATCAGGTAGTCTTGCGTGGTGTTCGCAACGAGGGGGTCCGGGTGGTTGCGCCGCGTAATTCGGATTGGTTTGCGACCATCCCTGTCGCTGTCAGGGGAAGTGGTGTTAAGCCGAAAATTTCGCTTTGGAACAACCGGAATGGCAAGCGATTGCCGGCGCATTTTCCGCCCTTGCGACTTGGCCGCACCTCGGCGTTTTGCAGCAGTGATGTATTGGGATGGGTTGATGGGGGTGACAAAGTACACATCGCAAAGCTCGGTGAAAAGCCGTTGATGCTGACATCGGTTAAGCAGATGGTAATTTCTCAAGAGTCGCTCCGAAGCGCTGCAATTTCCCCCGATGGAAAACGATTACTGCTCTGTGCGCGTAAAAATAAATACTTTCCGGGCCGGATTAAAATGATCCTGGCACCCAGCTCAGGGGCCGGCACCATGAAATCCGTGCAATACCTCAAAACGGGTGATGTCACATGCAGCCCTGTGTTCTCACCGAATTCGCGCCTTGCCGCGTTCGCGCTTGTTTGGGTCAATGGCCGCGTCTTTGGTGGGATGGATATTTTTCTCGTCCGTGTGCACGGTTTCCGTGTTCTGCGCTGGGCTGACATTCACGCGGTGATGTTGCCGCAGGCTCTCTCATTCTCTCCGGATGGACGCCAGCTTGCACTCACAACCCCTCATAAGATATTCATTTTTGACATTCCGGGCAGTCGGCGGAGCACTTCGCAAATCGCACTGCCATTATCACACGTAAAACAGATACGAATGCCCTGAAAGCCAAGGGCAGCGGCGAAGAACGGTACTCTCTTGGCCATTTGCCGAGGTTTGGTGAAGTCGCTGTCTCCGTTCTGATTCGGCGGGCCAAACTCCGGAGTTATATGGACCAAGCCCCGCCCAAGGGTCGCGTCGGCGACCTGGTGTTGCGGCGCAGCTCCTTGGCGTGTGATCCCGGTGCGGGTACGTTATCGTCGCTACTGCTTGAAGGGAGCCGAGAAATCACGCCGTCACAACCCGGCGATCACTCCGACAGGCTTCTTCCGCCCGGCTCCCTCCACAGTTCATTTCAGCACCGGTGAGTTGCCAATGCGCAGTCGGGTAACGTGGACGAATCGCGCCGCCCGCACTCCCTTGGCCAGTTGTGCTTGAAAATGATTAATTTGCAATCCATGAACATCCTTGCAGATCATGGCGGGGCGATAATCGGTTTTCTTGAAGCTTACTTTAATATTGGACAATTCAATATTTCGCGCGTGGCGGACAAAAACACCATACGACGGCATAACGCCGATGTGCGTTGGCCCCGGATAACCTCTGTTCAGCTCCGGCGGATTACGCCGGGCATCCTTCCGCGTGCCGCCCCCGTTGAAGATCAGGCGGATATTGTCCAGGCGTATATCCCGCACATCATGATGCGGCAGGCCGGTAATTTGAATGCCGCTCATCGCTCCGACATTGGTCGCGACAATATTGGAAATCAGAATGTGCCGCAGATGGCCGACTTTTACCGGCGGCGGTGCGCGGTCGCGGTCACCCAGTGTGATGTAAATGGGACAGTCTTTCACATTCCGCATGGTGATGTTGGAAATGTTAATATCCTCCAGCACGGCTCCATCCACTTCTTCCACCGCCAACCCCAGGCAATCCCGGAAGGTGCAATTGGAGATGGTGATGTTTTTGAATCCGCCATCGGATTCCGTACCCAGTTTGATGCGTCCGTTTTCCCGCCGGCTGGGGAGCATTTGGCCGTTCAGAAGCGTGCCTTCCTTGAATCCGGAGAGTTCACAATTGGTGATTGTGACATTCTCCGTGGGCCATAATTTATGCAAAGCGTCCGTCGCTTTCAGGCACAGGCCATCGTCGTTGGGTGAATTAATCCGGCAGTCGGAAACAACGGTATTGCGGCAACAATCAATATCCACGCCGTCACGATCGGTGTCGATGGTGATGTTATTAAGCGTCAGCAAATTACAGCCGGTGACAAGAATGCCGAAGTGTCCGCCATGAATAATAGTCACATCACGTATTAACACGTTGGTACAAAGTTTCAGAGCAATGGCTTTATCCCCCACACCCGGAAGTTTGGCCCCGGCGGCCCGATGATATTTAGCCCAGCGAAACGCATCCGTGGTCAATCCGCCGCCGTTGATTTCTCCCATACCGGTGATCGCAACATTTTTCAGATGTTCCCCCCAGATCAGGCTGTTGTGA
>JAJYZY010000213.1 GCA_021799715.1 Planctomycetota bacterium
GGCGTTGGCTTGCTGCACGGGTGAGGTATTGCCTTGGGGATTGGTTGCCGCATTGATATGCGCAAGTTGATGCTCATTGGCCATTGCCGCCTGATGAGCCTGCCGCTGTTGCGGCGTGGGGGGCTGCGCCGCGTGATTTAAATTAGCAGCGGCTTGTTGCAGACTGCGGGCAATGTTGTTCTGGCCTTCCAAGGCCGCCGGCCCTGCATGTTGCCGCAGATTGCTTACTACAGCATTCATCACTGGTTCATTGGGCAAATTCGGTTGTGCCTGATCCGCGGATTTGGCTGATGTTTCAAGGGCTTTAATGTGCTTATTGAGCTGCTGCTGCTGGACGGCAAGTTGCGCGATCCGCGTTTTTGCCCACTGGGCGTGTAATTGCTGCTGGAGCGTGGCGGTCGCTTGCTGCTGAGCGGAGATAATTTGTCCCAGTTGATTTTTCAAGCTCGCCATGGTGGGTTGCACCTTTGCGGCTACCGGCGTTTGCAGCGCCTTGTGTTGCTGCAGGAGTTTGACGAGCTGGCGATGTAATGTCCGCTGCTGACGCCGCACGTTGGGTGAATTCGGTTGTTCGGTCATTTTTTTCGCTAACGCCCGTTGTCGCCGGGCCAGAGTTTTCAAACTGTCCGCCAGTTGTTGTTGGCCCGCCTGTTGGGCCATCTGCTGTTGAAGTTTGTTTAGCGCCTGTTGCGACTGCCCGAGGTTCTGTTGCGCTGCCGCCAGATCGGCGTTCCGTTGTGCGGATTGTTGCGGCGTGGCGAAACTGGCGGCCGCCACATTATTGGCGGCCTCGGGTAAATGTTGTTCAGCGGCTGCGGCGGCTTTCTGAGCGTTTGTTGAAAAAGCGGAATTTTGGGATGCTTTAGCTGCCGCCTGCAAATTATCCACCGTCTGGGCCAGATTCTGCTGCAGTTGTTCCGCCGCGCGTTTTTGTCCATCTGAAAATCGTCGATTTCCCGGCGTGCGCTGTAAATTGGCGATACGTTGCTTATCTCTATTAATGGTGTTTTGCGCTTTGGCAATGGCGGCCTTTACCGCGCGATAGGCCGCCATGTCTTGCCGCTGCTGATAGCTTTGCTGCAAATGCCGGTCGATGAGCAGTTCATGCAGGGCGGTGCGGGTTTTCTGATGCCCTGGCCGGCGGTTGTCGATCGCTTCAAGTCGATAGAATATTGCCCTGGCATGGGGGCGGTCGGCGGTCAAGAGTTGATCCGCGACTGACAGATTCCACGTTTGTTGCACATGCCGGGGATCTTTCATTCCCAAATCAATGTTGTAACTCATCGGCAAAGAATGGCCTACCGTGACAATGGCCTGCACCCCGGAAAGTCCAAATTCATCCGATGCGTCAAACAGAATCGGCACGGAATCATCCACGCGCACCCGCACGCGCCGGGCCGGCTGCACAATGTGAATTAGCGGCGGTTGATCCGGAATCGCGACGATGGGCCATAAATGATTATCGTTGTTTTTTATTCCCTGCGCATTGATCAGATTGATGCGATAGGTGCAACTGTACTCTACCGGAAAGGTTGCCTGATATTCCAGGCCGGTCAGTTGCGTCAACGGCAGCGGTTGCACCACGCCGGCCACGGGCGTGCCCATGGCGACAAAACTTTTCTTCGCCAACGGCTCGGAAGCATGAACAATTAATTGCACCTGCGTGCCGATGATAGCTTTAATTGAACCGTTTTTTCCTGCCGTGCTCCGAGCCGGCAGGGCGGTGTATGCTGGGAAAGTGTACTTGATTTGCAATTCGGAAATGCGCGGCCGGGCGATAACATTCGCGTGATACCACGGGCTTTGGGCGTTTCCTGATGTAAGTTGATAGCGGAATGTTCCCGCAATATCCGTGAGATTGGCACGAAAGATATTGGGCCCGATGTGCGTCATCGCGATCAGCCGCTGCGATCCGGCGGTATTGGTCAAATTCAACGTCATGGATCGCACGGGCTTACCCCCCAGCGGCGGCCTGGCTTTGCCGAGAATTTCCAGATTAGCTCCCTGCCCCAGCGTGATATCCCCCGGCGTTACATGGATAGCCAGGCGTGAGGCCACCGCCGCGCTCCAGGGGGCGAAAATCCGCCGCACGCCGGTAGTTACCGTTTGCGGAAATAACGGCCAGAGAATCAGCCACGCCAGAACCGCCGGTATACAATAGACCGCCCATTGCATAATAGTTTTACGGGATAAAACCCTGTCGACATCAATACGATCGGTATGCGCCTGTGCTTCCGCAATGACATGGCGCACCATTTCCGGTGACGCGTGTTCCACCGGCGGCGGACTTTGGGAAAATTCAACGGCACTGATAATGCGCTCTTCATGTTCCGGCTCGCGCTGTTCCACCATCCCCGCCGCCGCCTGCAGGTCCAGTTCACGCCAGACAGGCCGCAGCAGCCCCACCGTAACGGCAATCATGCTGCTCCATGCCGCAATCGCTATCATCCATCGCAACACCGGCGGCATGGTCGGCTGCCCACCCAAGAGCAATACCACCAGCAGAGAAATCAACAGACAAATCAGTATCGCCTTGAGCAGGGCGCTAATAATCTGTAATCGCCGATGGCGTCCGGCCACATGGGCGAGAATTTCCACAATATTCGTCGGCAATGCACCCGGTGCGTCCGAGCTGGTGTGTAGTGTGTTTTCCGGCATGGTTAAAACCTCGCCAAAAAGGAAGTCCATTCCGGGCTTCCAATGAATGAACACTATTGTACCGTTTCACAAGGCAAATAGGCAGTTGTCAATGCCGCCAACGCTGTTCAACACAACGCTGTTCAATGCCTTGCTATCTATCGCAAAGCGCATGACAATACTGCTTAACCATTCGGTTACCTGGCGCACTGGGTGTAATGGAGGCTGATATGCCGCGATGTCCCGGTTGTTTTGTAATGCTTACCATGACGAATTATGGTGGCGTGAATGTTAAAACCTGCAACAGTTGCTTCGGGACCTGGATTTCCCGTGTGAGTCTCATGCACATTGTCCGGGCCGTGGAACCGCCTGATGCCGGCCCAGACACGCCATCGCTTAAGGATTTGGCGGCTTTGGTTACTGAAGGGCATAACAAACGCCGCTTTCCCTGCCCCGAATGCCGACAACAAATGACCATCGACCGCCTGCATCCGATGATTCCTGTGGATATGCAGTTCTGTGGTAAGT
>JAJYZY010000056.1 GCA_021799715.1 Planctomycetota bacterium
CCCGCCGGACTTGTCACCACGCCAGATTTTAAATATTCGCGTGCTCATTTTTTTTCCTTGGCTTTCTTTTCATCAACCAGCGGCTGGAGTTCCCGCGTTTTAACTACGGGGCAAGGCTCAACCTGCATGGCATCCCCATTTTTCCGCGACACAATATTATGCTCACCCCAGTAATCATCATACTGGGGATAATCAAGTCGGCTGTGGGCGCCACGGCTTTCTTTACGCATCAGCGCGGCGCGGGTGATGGCCTGGGCGCAAATCAGCATGTTGCCAAGGTCTTTGCATAAATGCCAGCCCGGATTGAACATCCGCTGACCTTCATTGATGCCCACATTGGCCGCGCGACTCTTGAATTCCTCCAGTTTGGATACCGCCGTGGTGAGATCCTTTTCCTCACGGAAAATGCCCACGAGACTCTGCAGCATGGTTTGCAGGTCGAGATGGAGTTTGTACGGATCTTCCGCATTGGGCCGGCCAAAAAAGCTTGTCATTTCATTGGCTGCGCTTTCCACCTGAGCGTTATCAATATTCGCGGCTGGTGCGGCTTTTGCGTATTCCGCCGCCGCCGCGCCGACCCGTCGGCCAAAGACAATCAAATCAGAAAGGGAATTGCCGCCCAGGCGGTTGGCACCATGCATTCCGCCGGAACATTCACCGGCGGCATATAATCCGGGCACCCGACTGGCACCGGTTTCGGCATCCACCTTGATGCCGCCCATGGCGTAATGGCAGGTGGGTCCGACTTCCATGGGTTCCCTGGTAATATCGACATCCGCAAGTTCTTTGAACTGATGGTACATGCTGGGGAGTTTTTTCTTGACGTATTCCGCGCCCCGATGGGAAATATCCAGAAAACATCCGCCATGGGGAGACCCCCGCCCCTCTTTGACTTCGGTATAAATGGATCGGGCGACCACATCGCGCGTGGATAATTCCATGCGCTTCGGGTCATATTTTTCCATGAAGCGCTCACCTTGCCGGTTGCGCAAAATGCCGCCCTCGCCCCGCACGGCTTCGGTGACCAGTAAGCCCTGCACGCCCGGCGGCCAAACCATGCCGGTGGGATGAAATTGCACAAATTCCATATCCACAAATTCAGCGCCGGCTTCATAACCCAGCGCGTGACCGTCACCGGTGCCTTCCCAGGAGTTGGATGTAATTTTGTAGCACTTCCCCAGACCTCCGGTGGCCAGAATAACTGATTTGGCCTTAAAAACCACAAAGCGACCGGTTTCGCGCCAATATCCAAAGGCTCCGCATACACGGTCACCATCTTTAAGCAGACGCGTAATGGTGCATTCCATGTACACGTCAATGCCCTGATGGATGCCCTTATCCTGCAAGGTGCGGATCAACTCCAGTCCGGTGCGGTCGCCGACATGCGCCAGGCGCTTGTGCGTATGGCCGCCGAAGGCTCTCTGCATGATTTTCCCCTCGGCGGTACGGTCGAATACCGCGCCCCATTTTTCCAGCTCATTGACGCGATCCGGCGCTTCTTTGGCATGAATTTCCGCCATGCGCCAGTTGTTGAGATATTTACCGCCGAAAATGGTGTCCTGAAAATGTGTTCGCCAATTGTCCGCGGAATCCACATTGCCCAATGCCGCCGCCACGCCGCCTTCAGCCATGACCGTGTGGGCTTTGCCCAGAAGCGATTTGCAGATCAGGGCGGTTTTAACACCCATGGCGGAACATTCGATCGCGGCCCGCAGCCCGGCACCGCCGGCCCCAATTACAATGACATCATGTTCGTGGGTTTCGTATTTTTGGTCGTAAGCGTTAATGAATAATCCTCACATCATGCCAGATACCCATAGCGCACAGCCGGATATACAGATCGGTAAAGCCAACGGAAAACAGGCTTACCCAAGCCCATTCCATGTGTCGTAAATTCAAAATCGTCACCCCGCCCCACAGTTTGTATCGTCCGCGGGCGGTGGCTGAACAACTGAAACAATCCAGCTTGCCGCCCACCAGGTGCCGCAGTGAATTGCAGCCAAAGCTGAAACCGGTTAACGCAATCACGTTAAACAACATGATCAGCGTGCCCAATCCCACGCCGAAATGCGTATGGCCAGTTTTTCCGGTGAAGAAAAAAGCGCGGATCGCGTCATACCATAAAAAGGCCACGACAGTGGTGGCCAGATACCAGAAATACCGGTGAATATTCTGCAAAATAAAAGGGAAAGCGGTTTCACCCTTGTACTTGCGCCCCGCCGGTTCCCCCACCGCGCACGCCGCCGGTGATAGAAAAAATGCCCGATAATAGGATTTGCGGTAGTAGTAACAGGTGGCCCGGAACCCCAGCGGAATCCATAAAATCAGAAATGCGTACGAGAATGGGACGTTAATGCCCAGCAGGGAATGAACATCCGGTGAATAAAACGGTGACAGATAACAAGCCCCGTTCACCGTATCAAGATAAAATTTCCCCTGCCACGCCGCCCAGGTGGAATAAACGCCAAACGCAGCCAACCCCAGAAAAATCAGCAGCGGAGAAAGCCACCACGTATCATGCCGGGACGTTACACCCAGGCCCTTGCGATCCACAACAGAACTAGAATCCGACATACCTTCCCTTTTCTGGTGCCTCATTCATCGCGGCACTGGGCGAACTGAAAATAACGACCCCCACAGCAGGGAGCCTTCATTCAGTTTTCGGCAGTTGGCTGATTGTAGGAACCGTTGAATGGTGTGTCAATTTATTTCCCACACGCGATGCCACAACGGTTCCTCTGGAAATTCCGCAACGCCGCGGCAATTGGTTTAATCCAGAGATGATCAGCCACGACTTTTTGGGACCTGAACCGCTTTGTCCCGGCGCTGGCAACGGATTCATTGCGGCACGGTCCGTCAGGAGGCGTTTTTGTAAGGCTTGACGCCCCCGCGCGCTGGGCCGAAGATATGGCCAGAGGTGTTGTTGCGTGCAGGATATCGACAAACTATTGATGGATATCGAGGCGTTCCACGTCGAACGCACCGAGTCTTTGGGCGACACGGATAAATTCTGCAAAGCCATTTGCGCCTTTTCCAACGATATGCCCGGATCGGGCCTGCCCGGCTACTTATTTGTCGGGGTGGATAAAAAGGGCGTTCCAACCGGAGCAAATATCAATGAGCGCCTGCTGGAAAGCCTCGCCGGCCACAGAAACAACGGCCAGATACTACCCGTTCCATCCATGCACGTCTTTAAAGCAAACTGCCGGGGAAAAGATATAGCAGTTATCGAGGTTTTGCCATCGGATATGCCGCCGGTTCGCTATAAACAAGTTGTGTATATACGGACCGGCCCTTCCACCGGCATTGCAACCGCTGAACAGGAACGGCGATTGGAGGAAAGGCGCGTTGATCGCGCCCGAACTTGGGACACCCGCGCGTGCGTTGATGCGTCATTGAATGACCTGGCGCTGGACATATTCAAATTAACCTATCTCCCCAGCGGGGTGTCGCGCGCGGTTCTGGAAGAAAATGGGCGTTCGGTCGAGCAGCAGCTCGGATCGCTGCGTTTCTACCATAAAAAGCTGAACGCTCCAACGAACGCGGCGGTACTGCTGTTTGGCAAAGACCCTTTGTATTTCTTCCCCGGCGCGTATGTTCAATACGTCAAATATGATGGCCCGTCGCAGTCCGACCCACCCGTGAAAGAAATGAGGATTTCCGGAGATTTCGTAAACGTCATGCGCGATCTTGACCGTCTGGCGAAAGATGTTGCAAACTACCGGCCGATTCGCCGCGGAGATTTATCCGAGGAAATGGTCGCCGATTACCCGGACATTGCCCTGCACGAGTTGTTCATTAATGCGGTCATTCACCGAAATTATGACGGCTCGACAACGCCGGTGTCCATCAACCATTTTTCAGACCGCATAGAAATACAGAATCCCGGTTCGCTTTACGGGGACCTCACACGGGATCAATTCCCCGGTGGAACCGCATATCGGAACCCGGTTCTGGCGGAAGCGGCAAAAATACTCGGCTTCGCGAATCAGTTCGGGCGTGGAATTGCGCTGGCGGAAGACCGCCTGCTCAAAAACGGTAGTCCCAGGCTGGAGCATGCTCTTGGCGACAATCATCTGGTCATGATCGTGAGGCAACGATCATGAAAACCATAGCCTTTTTCAACAACAAGGGCGGCGTGGGTAAAACCTCAATGGTCTACCATCTCGCCTGGATGCTTCACGACATGGGGCATCGGGTGCTGGCCGTTGATCTTGATCCCCAATGCAATCTTACCAGCATGTTTCTGGAAGAATCCGCGCTCGAAAAACTTTGGCCGGAAGATAAACACCCCGATACAATCCTTGGCTCGGTTGCTCCATTGATTGAAAGTCTCGGAGATATGCAAGCCCCCCATCCCATTAACATAGAAGAGGGTCTTTCAATTGTTGCCGGTGATTTAGGACTTAGTGCCTTCGAGGGTCGCTTATCCGAGGCGTGGGGCAAGTGCCTGGACGATAAACCCGCGATAGCGGGCGACGGCTTTCGGGTTGTGACCGCGTTTTACCGGGTGATGAAATCGGCGGCGGCACAATGTGGAAGTGAACTTGCCCTCATTGATGTTGGCCCGAATATCGGTGCCATGAATCGCGCTGCATTGATTGCCGCTGATTTCATAGTCATTCCGATCGGAGCCGATCTGTTTTCCCTGCAAGCCCTGCGTAACCTGGGGCCAACGCTGCGGAAGTGGCGGCAAGGCTGGGAAACGCGACGGCGCGGACGGGTTCCATCGGGTTTGCCAATGCCGTCTGGCCAAATGCGGCCGCTGGGGTATGTTCTATTGAATCCGTCGGTGCGCGAAAATCGTCCGGTAAAATCCTATTTGAAATGGGCGAACCGCATTCCCGCGACTTATTGCAAGGAAATACTCGGTGAGAATCTGTACGCTGCAACCGCTGCGGACGATCCCAATCAGCTCGCCATGCTCAAGCATTTCAAGAGCCTGATGCCCATGGCGCAGGATGCCAGGAAGCCCATGTTTCATCTTACTGCCGCCGACGGAGCCATTGGCGGCCATGCGGGTGCCGTACAGGACTGCCGCCTGCAATTTGAAACGCTGGCGAAACGCATTCTCGATCGGGCCGGCTTTCCGCCCGGCATCGGATAAGGGCGACGTCAGCGTTCGGGCCGAGAGTAATTCGTACATACAATGCGCGGAATTGGGGCTTGCGCAAAAAATATCACCGCCGGATTCCTGCTGCCGCGAAAACGCCGCGACCGAAACTTTTTAAGCCGCGATATTTTTTTCCGGGCGCAAAACCGCTATACTTCCGGACTTTGGTTGGTCCGCAAAATGGAGTTCCGTATGTCCGTGTCCAAATCTTCCATCAAACGCCCGGTGATGTTAATTGTCCGTGACGGCTGGGGTGAAAATCCACATCCGGAAATGGATGCTTATAACGCCGTCAAGCTTGCCCGGCATCCCGTTGATGACCGCCTGATGCGCGATTATCCGAATGTGCTGGTGCATACCAGCGGTGAGTGGGTGGGATTGCCCGACGGCGTCATGGGCAACAGCGAAGTGGGCCACCAGAATATCGGCGCGGGCAGAATTGTGGATCAGGAAACCATGCGCATTACCCGGCGAATTCGCGATGGCAGCTTTTTTCAAAACGCCACGCTTAACGCCGCCATCGCCTTCGCGCAGGCCAATCATGGCCGATTGCATGTTCTGGGCTTGTGTTCCGATGGCCGGGTGCACAGTGACCAGGAGCATGCCTATGCGATTCTGGAATTGGCCAAACGGAAGAATTTTCCCGGAGATAAGGTGTTGATCCATGCCATAACCGATGGCCGGGATACCGCTCCGCAGGGTGGCAAGCGGTACCTCGCCGCGCTGGAAGCCAAGGCCGGGGAGATCGGCGTGGGCAGAATCGCCACCGTGGTAGGCCGGTATTATGCCATGGATCGCGACAACCGCTGGGATCGGGTGGAGAAGGCGTACAATCTGCTGACCCTTGGTGAGGGTGTCTCATTTTCCAGCGCGACAGCGGCGGTGGAACATTATTACGCCAATGCCACGGAACCTTCCCGCGGCGGCGATGAATTTGTTGTGCCCAGCGTCATTGCCGGCATTGATGGGAGAATTAAAAACGGCGACGCGCTGATTTTCTTCAATTATCGCGGTGATCGCCCGCGCGAAATCACCAAGGCGTTTATGTATGATGACCATAAATTCAAGCAGGAAAAAAACGGCGGGTTTGTGCGGAAAACCCGTCCATCGAATATTTATTTTGCCACCATGACCGCATACGAAGAAGGCTTGCCGGTCCATCCGATTTTTGCTAAACCGGAAAAAATGGCGGAAATCCTCGGTATGTATATCGCGGAAAATGGATTGCGGCAGTTCCGTTCCGCGGAAACCGAAAAGTTCCCGCATGTCACGTTTTTCTTTAATGATTATCGCGAGCCTCCCTTTGACCATGAAGACCGCAAGATGGCGGAAAGCCCCAAGGTGACGACATACGATCAGCAGCCTGAAATGAGCGCGGCGCAGGTTACCGATATTGTGCTTGCCGCTCTGGAAAAGGGTGATGAGGATTTTTACGTGGTAAATTTCGCCAACGGCGACATGGTGGGGCATACAGGCAACCTGCCGGCGGCCATCAAGGCTGTGGAGACGGTGGATGCATGCGTGGGCCGGTTGCTTGAAAAAGTGCAGGCTCTGGGCGGTGCCGCCGTTGTCACCGCCGATCATGGAAACTGCGAGCAAATGTGGGATCCGATCCACAATTGCCCGCACACCAGCCACACCACGTATGATGTGCGCCTGATTGTGGTGGATGACCGTTTCAAAGATAAAACCTTGTGCACCGGCGGTTGCCTGGCGGATGTGGCACCGACACTTTTAAAAATCATGGGGTTGCCGCAGCCGGTGGAAATGAGCGGTAAATCCCTGCTGTGACGGACGCAATGGTTGAAGCATCATCGTATTTCCACTAGTGTACTCCCATGGCCGCACTGGCGCGGCGGAAGCGGTATTCACAGGGAGTAAACCATGGCGGACACAGCCGCAATATCCTGGATTTTGGAGGTAGCCGCAGCTTCGTTTGCCGGCGGGATTTTAGGATCCATCAGCGGCCTTGGCGGCGGAATCGTCATTGTTCCGGTATTGACAATTTTTCTGCACATGCCCATCGAACAGGCCATCGGCGCAAGCATTGTATCGGTCATTGCCGTATCCAGCGGGGCGGGTTCGGTTTACGTGCGCGACCACATTACCAATGTGCGGGTCGCGATGTTTCTGGAATTGTCCACCGCCAGCGGTGCCATTCTCGGTGCCGCCGTGCTGGCCAAGTTCTTGAATGCCCAGACATTGTCCATTTTGTTCGGACTGGCGCTGCTGCTTTCCCTGATTCCGATTCTTTTGAATATCGGCGAAGAATTGCCGAAAAATGTCAGCAATGACCGGCTGGCCAATTTTCTGCGGCTGCAGGGATCGTATTTTGACAAACGCATGGGCAAAGAGATTTTTTACAATGCCGCCAACGTGCCGCCGGCCATGGGCGTGATGTTTATCGCGGGGATCATGGCGGGAATTCTGGGCATTGGTGCCGGTGTGCTTAAAGTCCTGGCGCAGGAAGTGGCCATGCACTTGCCGACCAAAGTTTCCACCGCAACCAGCAATTTCATGATCGGCGTAACGGCGGCGGCGGCGGCCGGCGTGTATTTGCACCGCGGACTGGTACTGCCCTACCTGGTGGTGCCGGTGGCCACGTCGGTTGTGATTGGCGCGCTGCTGGGCACGAAGCTTATGGAAAAAATGTCCAATGCGCACATCCGCAAGGTCTTTGCCATTTTGCTGGGCATTGTCGGCATTGAAATGCTTTTGCGGGGCTGCGGTATAAATTTTTAGTATACCGGCCTTGTGTGCCGGACGCCGACATCTAAAGGATGAAGATCACATGAACACTGCTGATTCCCAATTACCTGCTGACCCACAGCCGAACGGTGCCAATCCACCGCACGCGCCGGTTAAAGATGAATTTATTATTCAAGATGCAGCCGCATGGGTCTTGCGCGTGGGCGTAATTGTGAGTGTTGCGGTTATGATTCTGGGCTTGACCATCAGCTTTATTCACACTCCGCCGACCGTGAAGGAAATGCGGCATGCGGTATTTACCACCAATCCGGTGGCGTTGTATCAGGGCGTTATTCATGGACGGGGCAAGAGCATTATTGATCTGGGACTGCTGTTGCTGGTTTTGACTCCCATTACCCGCGTGGCGGTATCGGTGGTGCTGTTTGCGGTTGTCGATCATGATTGGTTCTATACGTGGGTAACCCTGGCTGTGCTGCTGCTGACGCTTCTTTCGCTGCTTTTTCTGCATTAGCCCGCCTCCGGTGCGGCACCCGGTCCCACTGGCGTTCACAACGCGGCGCGGGAACCTTGCAGCAGTCTTTTACGCCCCGTGCGAACCATTTTTTCCATTTTTTTCAGCGGCCGCCACAACCGATTGCGATGTTGATAGCGCTCCAGCAGACGCTGATATTGCGAGGCACCGGCCATCAGGCAGCGGTGAATGTCCGCGTAGCGGCGCATGACCAGTGACCACTTCCGGGAAAATGCATCCGCACTAAGTTGATCATGCGCCTCCATGCGCACCAGTTCATACAGATCAAAAAAGACGCTGGGATCGGGAAACGTGCGGCGCAAAGCTTCCAGATCATAGCTGCTGCCGCGCAGGTTTTCCGACAGAAAATTGTCCGTAAAATCGCGGATATTCTGCTTTTGCCGCAGACCGGCGGGCAGATCCAACGACTTGGCAATGCGGAGCAACTGATTCTCGGCATCACCAAATAGCGCGTCGTAATCGACAAATACAGTCTGGTCCCGCAATGTTTCCGAGACCACGCTGTACATATTTTCCAGCCACAAAACAAACCCGGATTCCCGGCCCGCCAGGCCGCAGCGTTCCAATGATTCAGCAATACTCAATGGATTCCGCACGGCTACGACATAGCCGGCCTGCGCGTTAAGCCGATGAAAAATGATTTTCCATATCGGCAGCAGCCGGCCGATATGCGGGTCTTTCAGGCCCCACAGGGGGCAGTGATTAAATTGTTTGTGTAGATAAAGCGTGGTCCGGGCAATAAGTTTTTCACACTGGGGATGGTCTAAAATTTCCTGGCAGTTAACCCCGCCGGTCTGGTGCGAGGCACCGATAAGATCGAGAAACTGCTGATTGAGCCGCCATATCCGCTGGTCTTCCCAGTATCCTCGCGGATTGAAAATATTGGCGGGAAGCAGATTATTACCCAGCGGCACGCCCAGCGCATGGACCGCGCGGGCAATGGTGCTGGTGCCGCTGCGCTGCATTCCCAGTACCACAATAACACGTTTTGTTTCAGGCATGCCGGCCTTCTCCCGAAATAGTCACAACCACCGAAATTCCAGCCGCCAAAACCGGTGATGACCGTCATCACCCATCGCATTCTATGGATGATCAATGGGAATTGAAAGCCGTCGTCACGCGGCGTTCAAACGCATCACCGGCCGCGGGGTCGCATGTGCCGCGCTGAACCAGAGCGGCACCATGCGGCACCACGGCGTGGCACCTTGACAGGATAAACACTTCGGAAGGGAGAAAGTTGCATGATTGGCAATATTAACCCGCGGCAACCACGCCCATGGAACCGGGTTTACCGGCCCCCGGCATTAATTCCGGGCGGCCAATGGCGCGATAAATCAGGCCCGCCGCCAGAACTTTGGAACTTCCCAGGCAATTGCGCCCGTCGAATACATATTTTCCCCGCATCAGCGAGGCGATGTGCGGCCAATCCTGGGTAATAAATACGGACCAATCGGTAATCACGGCAATGGCATCCGCCCCGCGCGTGCAATCATCCACGCTGTTGGTCCAAGTTACGGCATCACCGAGCATGCGTTTTGCGTTTTCCATGCTTTGCGGATCATACACCCGGACTTTTATCCCGGCCGCCAGTAGAGCGTGAATAACCTCAATGCTCGGCGCTTCGCGCATATCATCCGTGTCGGCCTTAAAGGCCAGACCCCATACCGCAACCTGAGCATCCTTCACGCCGGAAAGTGCTTTGATAATCCGCGCGGCGAACGCCTTTTTTTGCCGCGTGTTGGCTTTTTCAACGCCGCTTAACAGGTGCGGCTCAAGACCAAATTCCTGCATCTGATGCACCAGCGCGGCAACATCCTTGGGAAAACAGGATCCGCCGTACCCAACTCCGGCCTTCAAAAATGAAGGCCCGATGCGTTTGTCCGTGCCAATTCCCACGCGCACGGATTCAATATCCGCGCCGATGGCCAAAGCGAGTTGGGATAGCTCATTGATAAAACTTATGCGCACCGCCAGCATGGCGTTTGACGCAAATTTGGTTAATTCCGCGCTCTGGCGACTCATGGAAAAAATGGCGTAACCGCGGTCGATTAACGGCTGATAAATTTCCCGCAATACTTCCATGCCTGCGTTGGAGTTGGCCCCGAAAACAATCCGATCCGGCTGCATGAAGTCCTGAATGGCCGTACCTTCACGCAAAAATTCTGGATTGTTGACCACTTCAATACGGTGCATACTTTTGGCCACCTGTTGCGCCACGCGTTCACCCGTGCCCGGAGGCACGGTGCTTTTTATTACCAGCGTCTTCGGGCCGTTGGCGTGCTTGAGCACATCGTCCACGGCCGCAAACAACATGCTTAAATCCGCGCCGCCTTTTGGCGATGGCGGCGTACCGACCGCAATAAATACGCTTTGTGATTCCTTGATCGCGGCGGCGATGTCAGTAGTGAAACTTAACCGTCCCGCCGCCGACTCCGCCAAAATTAACTCCGAGAGACCCGGTTCATAAATGGGAACTTTTCCCTGCGCCAGACCAGCGACCCGCCTGGCATCCACATCCACGCCGATAATCTTGTGGCCCAACGCCGCCAAACAAGTCCCGCTGACCAGGCCGACATAACCACATCCAATAACCGCAATTTTCATGAATACTCCACAATTATTGACCATCCGCCGCGCCGGAATAAAAACCAGGCTCACTGCGCGGAAAAGTCGCTCTTTGAACAAAAAGCAAAACCGGGGGAAATACCGGGGCATTTTGTCCAAAGCCACCGGCAATTACCGGCCGACACTAGATTATCGGTAATTTTCACGATTCATCTGAATTTGTCCAATGAAACGCAAAATACGGTAAAATACCGGATTAGCGGCGCGCGGATTGTCGGCGCGGGTTGTTTATGTCCGGCCTTGCGGCAGGCGTTTTTGGCGGCTCTTTGAAAGACCTGACCTGGAACTCATACTCCCGATATTTATCGGGATGGTGTTGGTATGTTTATTGATGAAGCGGAAATTGAAGTCTTTGCCGGCCAGGGGGGGAACGGTTGCGTTTCCATGCGCCGGGAAAAATATATTCCATTGGGCGGACCCGATGGCGGCGATGGCGGCGATGGGGGAAGCGTGTATTTGCAGGCGGTGGAAGGCGTTGAAACACTGCTGGATATTGTCGGCCGGCATCATTGGCGAGCCGGCAACGGAGAACATGGCCAGGGAAAAAAGAAAGCCGGCAGCGACGGCAAGGATCTGGTGATTCGCCTGCCCGCGGGAACGATGGTGTATGACGCAGTCACCGGACTGCTGCTGGTGGACCTTGTGCCCGTTGGAAAGCGGGCGTTGCTGGCGAAGGGCGGAAAAGGGGGCCGCGGAAATTTACGCTTTACATCTTCCGTCCGGCAGGCTCCGGATTTTGCCGAACCGGGAGAGCCAGGACAAAGTCGCAAATTAAAACTCCAACTCAAGCTCATTGCGGATGTCGGCCTGATTGGCAAGCCCAATGCGGGCAAATCCACGTTGCTGTCATGCTTATCGGCGGCGCGGCCTAAAATAGCCGACTACCCATTTACCACGCTTAAGCCGCAACTCGGTATTGCGGAACTCGATATGGAGCGCCGGTTGGTACTGGCGGATATTCCCGGCTTAATTGAGGGCGCTTCCGACGGGGCTGGTTTGGGCCTGGATTTTCTCCGCCACATTGAACGCACGCGCGTGCTGGTGCATTTATTGGATATGGTGCCGATGGATGGAATATCTCCCATTGATTCCTATCACGCTATTCGCGAAGAACTTTTTGCCTACAGCCCCAAGCTGGCGGCCAAACCGGAACTTCTGGTTGCCAATAAAATGGATTTAACCGGAGCTTCCGAAGCCCTCGCCGATTTGCGCAGCGCCCTGCCCGGCAAACAGATTCTCGCCGTCAGCGCGGCCACCGGCACCGGGTTGCGGCCATTGCTGGAGGATCTGTGGCAGCTTATCATTGCCACCCCGACAGGCGATGCCCTGGTGGAAGCACCGCCTTCCATTGCCCTGAACCTTGATACCCCGCGGGAATCATCGTCCCACTTGGCCGATGCGCAATTGGCGGCGGAAGTTCAGGCCATTAAGGCGGATGATGTTCGCAAAGGAAAATACTACCGGCGTACCAAAGCGGACCGAACCAGGGACCGCAATAAGAAGAGACTTTCTTAACTGCACGGAGCGCATTTGTGAGTGTGATCGCCATTGACATTGGAAACACCCGCGTGGGTGTCGGCCTGTTTACCGCGGGGAAAAGTGCCGACCCGGCAATACGGTTTAATCATGCCGACATCCAGTCTGAAATGCTGGCACATCTGGAAAAGCTTTGCGCCGGCACATCCGACGGCGGCCGCCGACCCGATGGGGTGGTGCTGGCCAGCGTGGCACCCGAATGGACCAACCGCGTGGCGGAATTGGTTAACAACCACTGCGGCATGACGCCGGAAATTGTCGGCTCGGATTTGAAAATCCCATTGCAAACCAGCCTCACCGATGAATCCACAGTCGGCGTGGATCGGTTGCTTGGTGCGTTGTGCGCCTATGTGAATACCGAGCAGGCATGTGTGATTATCAGTGCGGGAACCGCTCTGGTTGTGGATTGCGTTGACGCCGAGGGTGTATTTCTCGGCGGTGCCATTGCGCCGGGCCTGGCCATGGCGGCCAAGGCCATGAACACCGGCACAGCGCTGCTGCCCCTGGCCGATTTGAATCCGCCCCAGGAACCGTTGGGGCGCAATACCATGGAAGCTTTGAATCTTGGTGCGTACGCCGCAACTCGCGGAGCCGCGGCATATCTGCTCGAGCGATACGCCGAGAAGCTCGGCCATTGGCCGCATGTTGTGGCGACCGGTGGCGATGCAATGCGCATTTTCGGCAATAGCGGGATCGTCGATTCATTTATTCCCGACCTGGTCCTGCAAGGTGCCGCTCTGGTTTGGGAACACCATCACGGGGATGATGGAGAAAAGTGACTTCGGCTTTTTTTGTACAGTGGACACCAGCAAGTAATACCCCGTATTTTCCTTTTTTCCCGCCGACCTTTCCGATCTGGCCGCGCTCAACATGCCGACCGCGCACTTGGTGCCGGCAATGAAAAGGAACATCGGACGGCTGACACGGTCGGCCGGATGCTCGCGAACAATGCTTCACCCGCAGCGGCACCTTCGGGCATGAGCATGCGCCGCCCGTGAACCTTATTAAATTTTCTTCGGAGCGATATCTATAAAAACATGCTGGTTTATGCCGTACCGCGCGGTAGAATAGTGAGGTATCCCGCGTTGGATGGCGGGGGTGAATGGGCCGGAGGTGACATCGGCCCAAAGACATTGGAAGTCGAGGTTTATCATGGCAAGCAAATCCGGGCCGCGACACCAGCGTGTGATGCGCTTATGCCTGGTTCCACTGGGTTGGGCGGCATGGTTGTTTATCATGCTGGCGGTCATTTCTTTTCATCCCTCTGATCCCACCATGCTGGCCAGTTCGCCGGTGTATCACACACAAGCGGTACCCGTGCATAACTGGTGCGGTCCGGTCGGTTCGACGATTGGTTACCTATTGATGAACAACCTGGGGCCTGGAACATGGGTGGCCATGGCCATGATCGCCGCGATTCTGATGGTTTGGAGTATTGGCGGCAATCTTACGCAGGCGGCCTTTCGGCTCATTGGTGGAGCGGTATTGCTGGTGGTGGCCGCCGGCCTGGCCAACCTGCTGGGCTGGGGGCAAAATTTACCTGCTGGTCCGGGTGGCATACTGGGTGCCGCGGTTGGGCACTTTCTCAAATTGCACGTCTCAACGGCCGGGTCCTCGCTGATTTTACTGGTGGGACTGGTCATAGGCATGCTGCTGGCCGCCGACGAAATTGTCATCGCCCTGCTGCTGTGGCTCGGCCATACCTGGAAAAAAGTACCGCATGACAAAATTGCGGATTCCGCCGGTGATGCCGCCTCCGCGGCCGCGACGGGATTATTCGGAATCATCGGGACGTTGTTCAAGGCTTTGTTTTCACGCCGGGCGAAGCCCAATATGCGGAAAAAGCCGGAACCACGCGCCACACTTTCAAAGTCCGCCTCAACTGCCGCTGCCACCGTACCTGCCGTTGCGGCGACCTCCTTAAAATCCGATTCCGCCGGTGGCTCCGAAAATCCCCCCGCCGCCGATACCGTCCCGGAAACCAAAACGCCGGAACCGGAATCCGCGCCGGTTGTGGTCCGGCGTCCCAAGCCCATTGTCGCGGATATGCTGTTGCCTTTTAAGACGCCGCCGGTGCAAAAACAGGATTTAGGCAATTACCGCCTGCCCGGACTGGACCTTCTGGAAGATGCTGAACCCGCGAACACCGAAGGTCAGGAAGAAGCCGTCCGGCAGAACGCCAAAGTACTGGAATCATGCCTGACGAGTTTCAATATCGACGGCAAAGTCGTGGCGATTGATACCGGCCCGGTGGTGACCCTGTATGAATTGGAACTGGCACCGGGCATTAAAAGTTCGCAGGTCGGAGCATTATCCAAGGATATCGCCCGCGCGTTGAAAAGTCCGCCGGTGCGATGTATTGACAATATCCTCGGCAAATCCACCATGGGCATTGAAGTGCCCAATCTGGACAAGGAAAAGGTTCGCCTGAAGGAACTCATGCAACTGGCGCATGAAGACATTTCCAAAATGGCTCTGCCCATGTGCCTGGGCAAAGATGCT
>JAJYZY010000057.1 GCA_021799715.1 Planctomycetota bacterium
TGTTGAAGCCAAAGCTCCAGGCCGATGTATCGGCATGAGTGAATATGGTGCCGGTGCCAGTATTTTCCAGCATGAAAGCCATGTTACGCAACCGAATCCCGGCGCGTATTGGCACCCGGAGGAATATCAGGCTCTGCTGCATGAACATGCGTGGGCGGCCATTAAAGACCGCCCATGGTTGTGGGGCACATTCCTCTGGGTCATGTTTGACTTTGCCTCGGCATTTCGCCATGAAGGAGATCATCCCGGAAAAAATGACAAGGGCCTTGTTACCCGCGACCGGAAAACCCGCAAGGATGCGTTTTACTTCTATAAAGCCCAGTGGACGAAAGCTCCATTTGTATACATCACGGATCGGCGCTTTAATTGCCGCCCGGACAAACACGCCGTCTTGAAGGTCTATGCCAATTGCGACAGCGTGGAATTGATGCTCAACGGGCAATCCTTGGGCCGGCAACACGGCGTAAACGGCGTATTTATCTGGCCGCAAACCGAGCTTAAAGAAGGGCCGAATCATATCCGCGCCATTGGACACCACGGCGCCGGACACGTTGAAGATGCGTGCATGATTGTCCATGACCCGCGCGCACCGCACCATGCCACTTATCGATGATACTCCCCACCGCGCGAGCGGGCGGCGGGCGAAAAAAAAGGGGCCGAAGAATATTCTTCGGCCCCTTGCAATTCAGGGGTCAAATCAGCGTTGCCCGTGTTGAGCGGTGCTATTTAACCTCATACTCGGCGTCGATGACATCATCGGACTTTTTGCCCTGATCCGCAGTGCCGCCGGGTGCGGCTCCGCCGGACGCCGTTGCTTCCGCCGCCCCCGCCCCCGGAGCACCGGCTGCGCCGGCTTCGGAAGCGGCTTTATACGCAGCTTCGCCAAGTTTCATGCGGGCACGATTCAGATTTTCCAGAGCCTTCTCAATGGCGGCCTTGTCTTCCAGTTTCCCGACTTCCTTAACCTGGTTAACCGCAGATTCAAGATCGCCGCGCTCCTGCGGGCTGATCTTATTGCCATGCTCCTGCAATTCGCGCTCCACTTGCAGCGTTACGGCCTCGGCCCGGTTCTTCAGATCAACGAGTTCGCGCCGGGCTTTATCCTCGGCGGAATGCGCTTCAGCCTCTTTCTTCATGCGCTCAATTTCATCCTTGGACAAGCCGCTGTGACCCTTGATTTCAACCTTGCTTTCCTTGCCGGTGGCCTTGTCCTTGGCTTTTACGTTGAGAATGCCGTTAACATCAATGTCAAACGATACTTCAATTTGCGGCACACCGCGCGGGGCCGGTGGAATTCCGCCGAGCGTGAATTTGCCCAGAGTTCTGTTGTCTTTGGCAAATTCGCGTTCACCCTGCAGCACATGTATTTCAACACTGGTCTGGTTGTCCGCGGCGGTGCTGAATGTTTCACCTTTGCTGGTTGGAATTGTTGTATTGCGCGGTATCAGCACCGTCATGACTCCGCCGTAGGTTTCAACACCCAACGACAATGGCGTGACATCCAGAACCAGAATATCCTTGACTTCACCGGTGGTAATGCCGCCCTGAACCGCCGCGCCCAAGGCCACCGCTTCATCCGGATTAACACTCTTATTGCCTTCTTTGCCGAAGATTTCCTTGACCATCTGCTGCACGCGCGGCATGCGCGTTGAACCGCCCACCAGAAGCACTTCGTCAATATCCTTGGCGGAAAGTTTGGCATCTTCCAGAGCTTTGAGCACCGGCTGTCGGCAACGTTCGGTAAGATGGCTGACAATGGCCTCAAACTTGCTGCGATTGATCGCCATTTGCAGATGTTTGGGTCCGCTGGCATCCGCCGTGATAAACGGCAAATTAATCGTTGTTTCCATATTGCTGGAAAGTTCAATCTTCGCTTTCTCCGCGGATTCCTTCAGTCGTTGCAGGGCCATGGGATCTTTCCGCAGATCAATGCCGTTCTGCTTGCGGAATTCCTCCGCAATGTAATCCACCAATACCTGGTCATAATCATCGCCGCCCAGGTGTGTATCACCATTAATCGACAGCACTTCAAATACGCCGTCGCCCACATCCAGCACCGATACATCGAATGTGCCGCCGCCAAGATCGAACACAAATATTTTCCCGCCCTTCTTTTTATCCATGCCATACGCCAACGCGGCGGCGGTTGGCTCCGGCAAGACGCGTTTGACATTCAAGCCTGCGATTTCACCCGCCTCTTTCGTTGCCAGACGCTGCGAATCATTAAAATATGCAGGAACAGTAATAATGGCATCGGTTACCGGTTGACCAAGATAATCCTCCGCGGTTTTCTTTAAATCTTGAAGGATCATGGCCGAAATTTCCGGTGGCGTGTACGCCTTTCCGCGGACTTCGACTTTCACGAGTTCCTCTGCACCGCCGATGACCTTATATGGAACTAACTTTTCTTCGGACGACACTTCCCCATGCCGGCGGCCCATAAATCTCTTAATGGAGAAGATAGTATTCTGCGGATTGGTTACCTGCTGGTGCTTGGCGGGCAGGCCCACAAGCCGTTCTCCTTTATCCGTGAAACCGACGACCGATGGCGTCAGCCGCGATCCTTGAGCATTCACCAGCACCTTGGGCTGGTTACCTTCCATGACCGCAACCACCGAGTTGGTCGTTCCAAGATCAATACCAATGACTTTACCCATTGAAAGCATCCTTTTTCTATCGCTTGCTTTAGCAAACTCAAGAACGGTCTGGCACCCTACCCGGATGCCCGCAACCGTCACCTGACGCCGCAAGCGTAACTCTGGTGCGTTAAGCAATCGCCATGCCGCGCGATATTTTATTTACAAAATAAACCATAACTCATTTTCTTAAAAACACTTATATAACATACAACCGAATTGCATCCCCGTGCAGCTTTCCGAATACCGGCCATGTCAAAAAACACATTCTGCCAGCTTGGCAGAGCCGAGATGACCGCGAGCCTTATGACATTGTCCACCAGGCTCGCAAACCCAAGCGACACCGCTGGGAATCCCGGCATTGCAAACCAACGGCGATGGTCTGAAGACTTGAACTTCATGATTCGCAGATCGGCACCTTATATCGCACGCCGTTGACCCCATTGACAACCGGTTTTGAACCGTAAAGCCAAGAATAGCCGGATGGGGAAGCATCACATTTGTTCGTATAATATCTGGTGATCACTGAAATCCAATTTTATTCGGGAAAATCAAGGTCATTCTCGCCGTACCGGATTGCGGCGAAAATCCACACGGAATTTCGCATCCAACTTGACGCTGCCGCATCAAGCTAAACTCTCACCAACAATCCGATGCGGCGGGATCACGGTTGATTGACTTGGTGCCGCGGATTACCCGACCCTGTGCCGCCATGGTCAATTAACGATGCGTGCCAACAATTGCCGGATGCGGACGCATCACGATTGTTCGTAGAATGACGTATGATGGCCAATAACAAATTTGGATCGTCAAAATCCGAACCAATTGCATCGCTTGTTCATGCAATCCCTACCCAACTGCGTATGAAACCTCGGAACTTGAACGTTTTAATCACGCGTTGGAGCTGGTAGAATACCGCCCAACGATTCGGACAGGACGAAACTTCGTGCAGTACGACAGCGTGACAACCATTATCCGAAACCTTAATGAAGCGGGGGTGCGGTACCTTGTAGTAGGTGGACTGGCGGTTGTAGCGTACGGTTATGTACGATTCACCGCAGATGTTGATTTGTTACTCGGACTTGAATCCGTTAATGCGCAAAACGCCATGAGGGTATTCAAAGCCATGGGATATACACCCCGTGCGCCGGTACCGATTGAAACATTTTCCGATCCGGCGATGCGACAGTTGTGGATACGCGAAAAAGCGATGGCAGTGTTTTCCCTCTATAGCCCACTGCATCCGGGCACAGAGATTGATATATTTGTTGAAGATACTCTGGGCTTTGATCAGGCAGTTAAAAACGCCAAAAGCTTTGAGATCGCCAGGGGTGTGGCCGCTTTGGTGTGTTCACTATCTGATTTAATCAAACTTAAAGCCATGGCTGGACGACCGCAGGATTTGCTGGATATTCAAAAATTAACAGCTTTACATCGGGAAATGCCATGACAGAACATAACGATTCTGAAAATGCGATCTGGGAATCCGGATGGGATGGGCATGAATTGGCCCAATTACAACGATTGGCAAACTTGTCGATGGAACAGAAAATTCGCTGGCTCGAAAGCGCCCAGCAACTCGTCCAGCGGATACAGCAATCGCCGCAATCACCGCCATCCGATAATCAAGACGTTCGTTAATTGGCACGGTTCATTCCGCTGCCTGTTGGCCGCTTTGGGATATGCCGACATTTCCATATCCGCAGTGAAAAATTCAGTCCTCAACACCGGAATCGGTTACCTCATGCGCAACACCATCCATTGCGGTAATTAACTTTCCGGGTCTCTGCGGCACCTGCAATCATTATGCCGATCAACATCGGTACGCCATTGATATCGAATTCATTACCTGCCGCCAGGTTTCCATCGACCGGTGCCGCCAGATTCAGCCATGTGATGCGCACACAAGAGCCGGCAATTGAATGACTGCCCGGCGGTTCCATTATCGCCGCGACGTGGCATCACCCCATTTCCAGTTGCGAATTTCCGGCAAATCCCGTCCATGCTGGTCAATGTATCGCTTGTGCTCAATGAGTTTATCCCGCACCATCTGCTTGATGTAAGCGGCCTTGGACCCCAGCCTGGGCAGGCGATCCACCACATCCTGCACCAGATGAAAGCGATCCATATCATTAAGTACCGTCATATCAAACGGAGTCGTGATCGTCCCTTTTTCCTTATAACCGCGGACATGGAGATTATGATGGTTGTGGCGGCGATATGTCAGGCGGTGGATCAGCCATGGATAGCCGTGAAAAGCGAAGATAATCGGGCTGGTGGTGGTAAATAGCGAATCAAAATCGGCATCATTCAACCCGTGGGGATGTTCACTTTCCGGCTGAAGTTTCATTAAATCAACAACATTTACAACGCGGATTTTCAAATCCGGGAGTTCCCGGCGCAAAATCGAAACCGCGGCCAGTATTTCCAGCGTGGGCACATCCCCCGCGCACGCCATGACCACATCGGGATCTCCACCATTGTCATTGCTGGCCCACTTCCAGATGCCGATACCTTCCTGACAATGTGTTGCCGCCGCTTCAATGGGCAGCCACTGCGGTGATGGATGTTTCCCCGCGACAATCACATTCACGTACTGCCTGCTGCGCAAGCAGTGATCCATGACCGACAGCAGGCAATTGGCATCGGGCGGCAGATAAACCCGCACCACATCAGCTTTCTTATTAACCACCACATCCAGAAATCCCGGATCCTGATGGGTAAAGCCATTATGATCCTGCCGCCAGACATGGGATGAAAGCAGATAATTCAAGGACGCAATATCCGCCCGCCAAGGCAGATTATCGGTGACTTCCAGCCATTTGGCGTGCTGATTGAACATAGAGGCAACAACATGGATAAATGCTTCATAGCAGTTAAATACGCCATGCCGACCGGTCAGCAGATACCCCTCCAGCCAGCCTTCACACTGATGCTCACTGAGCATGGAATCCAGAACAGCACCGGATATGGAAAGAAATTCATCACTCGGCACGGTGCGCGCATCCCATTGGCGACTGGTGTGCTCAAATATTGCGCCCAGACCGTTTGATACCGTTTCATCCGGGCCGAACAAGCGGAAATTCCGCGCATCGGCATTACGCTTTGCCACATCACGCAGGAAAGGCCCCAGTACGCGCGTATCACCAATGCCGACCGTGCCCGGAACCGGGACATCAACCCCGTAATGTCGAAAGTCCGGTATCCGCAAATCCCGCAGCAGAAGTCCGCCGTTGGCATGCGGGTTGGCTCCCATGCGGCGTGGACCTTTTGGCGCGAGATCGGCGATTTCAGGTTTCAGGCGGCCTTGTGAATCGAAAAGTTCCTCAGGGCGATAACTTCTCATCCATGCTTCGAGCATCTTAAGATGTTCGGGGTTGTTGGCCGGATCGGACAGCGGCACCTGATGGGAATGAAACGTACCCTCCACGGGCACACCGTCAATGGTTTCAGGTCCCGTCCAACCCTTGGGCGAGCGCAGCACGATCATCGGCCAGCGCGGGCGCATGGTATTGCCCAGCGTCCGCGCTTCATGCTGGATTTGCTTAATGCGTTCGACTGCCGCATCCAAAGCCGTCGCCATTGCCTCGTGCATCAGCGCGGGGTCATGTCCCTCAACAAAAAAAGGTGCCCAGCCGTAACCGCGCAGCAATTGATCCAATTCTTCGGGTTCAATACGGGCTAAAACCGTCGGATTGGAAATTTTATATCCATTGAGATGCAGGATCGGCAGTACCGCCCCATCGGTTTGCGCATTGAGAAATTTATTGGAATGCCAGCTTGTCGCCAACGGCCCCGTCTCCGCTTCGCCGTCGCCGACCACACACGCCGCGATCAGGCCCGGATTATCAAACACCGCCCCGAAAGCGTGGCTGATGGAATATCCCAACTCTCCACCCTCATGAATAGACCCCGGCGTTTCCGGCGCGGCATGGCTGGGTATTCCGCCGGGAAATGAAAATTGTTTGAAGAGCTTTTTTAATCCCGCCTCATCCTGGGTGATGTTGGGATAGAATTCACTGTACGTTCCCTCCAGATACACATTGCCCACCACCGCCGGGCCGCCATGGCCGGGGCCGGAAAGATAGATCATGTTAAGGTCATATTTGTTAATCACACGGTTGAGATGGGTGTAAATAAAATTCTGACCCGGTGTGGTTCCCCAGTGGCCCAGGAGCATGGGTTTGACATGTTCAATTGCCAACGGCTTTTTCAGCAGTGGGTTGTCATAAAGATAAATTTGCCCCACCGATATATAATTCGCGGCCCTCCAATAGGCGTCCAGCCTGGAGAGCATGTCCGACGACAGTGTTTTGCTGGCCATGATTTACGATTCCTTTCTTTACAAATTCAACAGGCGCGATACACAGCGCGCGATCATCAATTCCTCATTTGTATGAATAATGCGAACCGAAACGGCTGCTCCACGCGCGGAAATAATCGGAGCATTGTGTGTGTTTCGCACGGGATCAAGGCGGATACCGAGAAAAGCAAGGTCTTGACAGATGCGCCGGCGAATAACCGGAGCGTTTTCGCCTATTCCCCCGGCGAATACCAGTGTATCCACGCCGCCCAGAGCGGCGGCAAATGAGCCAATCCATTTTTTGGCCTGATAGCAGAACATATCAAGGGCTTGAGCAGCGCGGGCGTCTTTCGCTTCTTTGGCCAGCAGATCGCGCACATCGGGACTTGTGGCGGAAACGCCCAGCAGCCCCGATTCGTGATTCACCATCTTCTCAAACCGCGCTGCGGTCATCGCGTGAGCCCGGGACAAATAACCGACAATTCCCGGATCTAAATCGCCCGAGCGTGTACTCATCATCAGTCCTGCGGCCGGAGTAAAGCCCATGCTGGTATCAATACTTGCGCCATCGCGCACGGCCGCGAGGCTGGCCCCGTTTCCCAGATGCGCCAGAATGACTCGCCCCTTTTTCGCCGCCGGGTCGCCAAGGCGCGCCAGTTCCTCCATTAAAAACGCATAGGATAATCCATGAAATCCGTAGCGTTGTATTCCTCTGGCCATATAACGTCTTGGAATCGGCAGACATTTCGCGACGTTCGGCATGGTATGATGAAAGGCCGTATCAAAGCACGCCACTTGTGGAAGTTCCGGGTGTTGTTTGCCAAACGCCCTGATTAACTGAAGTTCCCGCGGTAAATGATCCGGATCGCACGGCGCAATGCGTTGCAATGCCGTCAGCAACGCGGATGTTATCCGTTGAGGCCGGGAGTATTTCATGCCGTGCACCACGCGATGTCCGACCGCCTTGACGGAGGCGAATGCCGGCTGACATGCCAGATAATCCAAAAGAAACATCGCCGCCGAGCCATGGTCATCCGCGTGAATGCGGCGCTGGGATTGCGGCTTATCGACTGAACCATTTATTGAAAAAAGTGTGCCTGTCAGGCCGATGCGATCAATTTTCCCACCGAGCCGCCGTGTCAGAGACGAACCAATGGTAATGGTATATAGGGCAAATTTAATACTGGAAGAACCGGCGTTAAGAACCAGGATCGACGGCGGCACGCTCTTGGCGATTCGTGATCCCGGGCGCCCCCCCACATTGCCCAACTTCCGACTTGTCCTGATGCGACGTTTTGCCATGTTGACCATTCACTTTCAATATGCGGTCTGGAAACCGGGACACCTACCTCTGCCAGATAATCTCATCGGCTTCCAATGGAACCGCAATGCCGTCAAGGTGCGGTATCATCCGTGGGGTGTAGTCGGAAGCAGGCCGCGTCCCCGACACCTGCGCTTGATACACAAATCCACTGACCGCACCGGCACGCGTCCGCAGGCATGTCATGGGTTGCCGAACAGGCGCGCCTCCATTCAGGCCATTGGCATAGATTTCCACAAGCACCATAGCTGGATCCAATCCATTCAGATACACCTGCGTATCAAACGTATGAACCTGTTCGCCCGTGCTGATGCGCGATTCTCCGAACCGGATCCCCGGCCATTTTTCATTCAGCAGTTGCCGCCATTTGATCATTTGCGAGCCCCAAGCGCCATTGTTTGCGGCGCGGGCGCGATAATTCGTGGCGGCGGGCAGATAGTACAAAGTGGTATATTCCCGCACCGTTCGATTCGTACAGAATTGCGGCGTAAGCCGCGCCATGCTTGTCCGCATACGCTCTACCCACCGCCTTGGAATGCCGTCGGCATCACGGGCATAAAATTCGGGTATGACCTGATTCTCCAGGCGGTCATATAATTCGTTGGCTTCGTGGGCGTCCCAGACTGGGTCATCATCATGTTCACACCCATCACCCAAAGCCCAGCCCAGTTCCGGCGAATATGCTTCGGCCCACCAGCCATCCAATTCTGAAAGATTCAGGCCGCCATTGACCAGCACCTTCATGCCGCTGGTACCGGAAGCTTCCCATGGCCGGCGCGGCGTGTTAATCCAGACATCCACTCCGCGCACAAGCCGTTGGGCCAATCGCATGTCATAATCACTTAGAAACACGACATGTGGGCGAACGTCATCGCGCCGGATAAACTCAATCCATTGTCGAATCAGGTCCCGTCCCGCCGGATCGGCCGGATGCGCCTTGCCGGCAATAACCAATTGCACGCGGTAGCGGGAATTGGTCAGAAGCCGCGCCAGGCGTTCCGGATCATGCAACAATAAATTAGGCCGCTTATACGCTGCAAATCTTCGCGCAAAGCCCAACGTCAACACATTGGGATCCAACAAATGCTTCACTTTGGCCACCATCTCCACGGCGCTGCCGGATGCCGCCAGTTGGCGGGACAGACGCAGGCGAATATCTTCAATCAATAACGCGCGACCGGTGCCGCGCAACTCCCATAGACGCTGGTCGGAAACGCCTTGAATCCGTGCCGTCAACGCTTCGGTATTCCCCAACCAGCGGCCGGGACCGCACGCTTCCGTCCAGAGTTCCTCAGTCGCCGCTGATTCCCAGCTTGGAACATGAATGCCGTTTGTAACATGCGTAATGGGGACTTCCGCCACAGGCCAACGCGCAAAAAGCGGCGAAAACAAATCCCGACTCACCTGTCCGTGCAGACGGCTTACCCCGTTAACGGCCCCGCTGCCGCGCACGGCCAGATATGCCATATTGAATGGTTCATCATTATCTGCGGCGTTTCGCCTTCCCAGGGCAAACAAATCGTGGTGGGAGATTCCGAGCTTATCTGTAGCGTAGTGTCCGAGATATTGACTTATCAGTGCCGGCGCAAAGCGATCAAAACCCGCCGCTACCGCCGTATGCGTGGTAAACAAATTGCCCGCGCGGGTCACAGCCAGGGCCGCGTCAAAAGGCACACCGGTTTTGACCATAAAACTCCGTGCCCGTTCCAAAACCGCAAACGCGGCATGTCCCTCGTTCAGGTGACAAACCTCCGGATTCAGCCCCACCGCCTCCAGTAACCTCCAGCCGCCAATTCCCAGGAGCAGCTCCTGCTGCAGCCGCAACTCCGGTCCACCACCATATAGCTCGCTGGTAATGCCGCGATGAACCGGAGAGTTCGCGGGATCGTTGCTGTCCAATAAATACAATTTCCTTCGCCCTACCTTCACTTCCCACGCGCGCAACCACATGGAATAACCGGGCAACGCAATTTCCAAACGCAGCCATTCTCCGCTCGCGCGGCGCAACGGCATAATCGGCAATTGTCCGGGGTCGTTAAACGGGTAGAACGCCTGCTGATTGCCGTCGCGATCAATGTGCTGCCGGAAATATCCCTGCTGATACAGCAAGCCTACACCCACCACCGGCACATCCAGATCACTGGCCGACTTAAGCTGGTCGCCCGCCACATTCCCCAAGCCCCCGGAATAAATGGGCAACGCCTCACTTAACATGAATTCCATACTGAAATAGGCAACACATGTCAGAGGGGAGCCGGCGTGATGTTCCTTGAACCAGGTCGGTGCGTCCGCCAGAGCTTTCTGCGTTTGCAGCAACGCATCCACCCGTGCCCGAAATTCCTTATCAGCCAGCAAGCTTTTCAGCCGTTCCGGAGACGCGGTCTGTAAAACGACCCATGGATTCCGGGTTTCCGCCCACAGTTCCGGCTCAAGCTGCCGCCACAGCCCATCCGCGGCACGATTCCAGCTCCAGTGCAAGTCCAGCGCCAACTCGGCCAGGGCGGCAAAACCTTCCACGTCCATCGATGGCATATTATAAGAAAATGAAACCAGATCGCTGCGTGTGGTCATATCAGCCCCTTCGCTTTTTTCCTGCACATTCCTCGCAGCTATCAGGACATTATAGCGCTGCGGAATATTGAAGCAAGAACGCGGCGGACGCATGGCATGCGTGGAGCACCGATTCACCCGATGCGCCGCGACTCTACTATTTCAATGTAAATGTCACCCCCTGGGGTAAAGTCACAACTGCACAGCGCAGGTGCGGGCGTGCGCGAACCGCCGCGCTGCGCAGCGGGCTTGGCATCGCCGCCGCTTGCTGGGAGCAAACACCGCGTTGCGCAACCGCGCAATTACTCCGGTTCATGTCCCTTTTTGTGCGGTTGCCGCATGTGATGATGCATTTGTCAGGGCCGCGCTGACAATATTTCGGGCTTCTGAGATAATGCTTCGAAGATGGCCGGCACCCCGGAAACTTTCGGCATAGATTTTATATATCGCTTCCGTGCCCGATGGCCTGGCCGCAAACCATCCATTTTCCGTCACCACTTTCAGCCCGCCAATGGCTTTGCCGTTACCGGGTGCCGTGGTGATGCACCCCAGTATTTTATCTCCGGCCAGTGTACCGGCCGTCACCGCTTCGGCGGAGAGCTTGGAGAGCGCGGCCTTATCGTCGGCACTGGCCGGAGCTTCGGTACGTTGATAGCAAGGCGTCCCCAGTTCACCGGTAAACTCCCGGTAAAGCTCTCCGGGATCGCGGCCAGTGGCGGCAGTGATTTCCGCAGCCAGCAACCCCAGAATGATACCGTCTTTATCCGTCGTCCAGACGCGGCCATTTTTGCGCAGAAATGAGGCCCCCGCGCTTTCCTCCCCCACAAAACCCAATGTACCATCCAGCAGGCCATCCACAAACCATTTGAAACCCACCGGCACTTCATACAGCTTGCGCCCCAGCCTGGCGGCGACGCGGTCGATGATCTGGCTGCTGACCAGTGTTTTGCCGACTGCGGCGGACTTCCGCCAGTTCGGGCGGTGTTGAAAAAGATAAAATATGGCGGCGGCAAGATAGTTATTGGATGGCAGCAAACCAGCGCTAGGCGTGACAATCCCGTGCCGGTCATGATCGGTATCGCAGGCAAAGGAAATATCGAATCGCTTTTTCAATGTTATCAAACTGCGCATGGCGTAGCGCGAGGAGGGATCCATGCGGATTTGACCATCCCAATCCACGGACATAAAGGCAAATGTCGGATCAACATCCTTGTTGACGACCGTCAGGTTCAATCCATAGTGCGCGGCGATGGGTTCCCAATAATGCACACCGGCACCACCGAGCGGGTCAACGCCCACCTTGATGCCCGATTCCCGGAGAAGTTGCATATCAATGACATTGTCCAAATCTGAAATATACGATCGCATGTAGTTATGCTGATGCGTTGTTCCCGCCGCCAGTGCGCGCGGCAGCGGAATTCGCTTCACGCCGCGCAGGCGGGATTTCAGGAAGGTATTGGCTTTCGCTTCAATCCAGGAAGTGGCAACGGTATCCGCCGGGCCGCCCGTGGGCGGATTGTATTTAAATCCGCCATCCTGCGGCGGATTGTGCGACGGCGTGATGATAATGCCATCCGCCCGTCCGGCTTTGCGGTTGCGGTTATACTTGACAATGGCGTGGGAAACGACCGGTGTGGGCGTGTAATCCGTGCCGTCGGCAATCATGACATCAACACCGTTGGCGGCTAATACTTCCAGAGCACTGGCATGCGCCGGCGCGGAGAGTGCATGCGTATCCATGCCCATGAACAAAGGGCCATCAATGCCGTGGAGCTTGCGGTACAGGCAGATGGCCTGCGTCATGGCGACGATATGGTCCTCATTAAATGCCGCATGAAAAGCGCATCCCCGATGCCCCGATGTGCCAAAGGCCACGCGCTGGGCCGATATAGTCGGATCAGGCGATTGCGTGTAATACGCCGATACGAGTTTCGGCACATTGACCAATATTTCCGCTGGGGCGGGTTTGCCCGCCAATTTACTAATAGTCACTGTCAACTTCCTTCATTCAGTAAGTCATCACCGGTTTTCCGATCAACTCCGCCAACATGCCGCAAAGTTCACATGCAACGCCCACCTATCCGGATGCGGCTTGATCCATCATGTAAACAAGCTCGCCATTAACCGGATGCACATTCGCCGCGGGAATCAGTTCCGGGTTAACATCAGCGGACAGCAATTGCCGAACCACACTTTTTTTCTTCGCCCCGGCCATCAGAAATACAACTTTTCGGCCCAGATTAATCAGCGGGAAGGTGAATGTAATACGATCCACCGGCGGCGGCAGCGTTCCCGGCGGGCTGAAGGTGACTAATTTGCGCTGTTCATGCCGGGCCGGCAGACCCGGAAACAGCGAGGCTGTGTGCCCATCATCGCCCAGACCCAATAAAATTAAATCGAATTGCGGCTCGGAATTTCCAAAGAAAGCTTTTATCCTTGCTTCGTAATCCGTCGCCGCCGCCTCAAGCGACAGCTCCGTGCGCAAAGGAAAAATGTGCTCCGGCGGTATCGGTAAACCATGCAGCATGGTTCGACGCGCCATGCCCAGGTTGCTGCGCGGATCGTCCGCAGGAACCGCCCGTTCATCGCCGAGAAAAATAAACCATTTAGCCCAATTCTCCCCGGCAGCAAAATCGCGATGGATAATTTCATAGGCCGCTTCCGGAGTTGATCCGCCGGAAAGAGCAATGGCGAACTTCCCCCGGCGGGTGATGGCGTCCCGCGCACACGCCATGATCATTTCCGCCGCCGCCCGTGCCAGCTCTGGAGCATCTTTGAAGACGATTACCTGTTTATCCGCGGCCATGGCCAAACTCCTGATAGCGATATTGAACCCTCAATGCCGTTATTACGGGAATTGCTTCAAATATCCGACGCGGAATCTTCCTGCTGGGAATCGGGTGCGGGCGACTCCGGAGATTTTCTAAAAATAGCCAATACCTTATCCAAAGGCACGACAAAGAGTTTGTTGTCCGGCTCAAATTCCACGGGAATGGCCTCGCGCGGATCAAACAGCACTTTGTCATACTGCCGGATTGGAAAATCGCTGTCATTTTCTATCTGCTTTGAAATCGCAATGACCCGCCCTGTTAATGTGGGTATTTCATGATTGCCCGGCAGAACTATTCCGCTTTTGGTCTCGCGGCGGTTCTCATCCTTGCGAATAACCACGCGTTTACCCACAGGCTCAATAACATCAAATTTAATTCGTTTGGATCGGGTTATTTCCGGCTGATCACTCACTGTGTATTCTCCGCGCCAAATAATTTCCACCGCCCGCTGAAAAACCGGCGAGCCTGCCACATTGGCCGGACATTCCAGCCGTCAATAAGTGTAGAGGCATCCCGGCCACTTGGCCAGTTGATCGCGGTATTATCTAAAATCAGGTCAGAATGTTCAGGAAGAATTTATCGATCATCAGATTGATTGGCACCGTTTTGAACAACATACAATCATTCCGTCGCCGCGCCGGTCATCCAGCGCCGAAGCAGGGATATTCCGTTACTCATTAGCCGAACATTTTGTCAAAGCGCTGAAAAATTGAGCAATGCTCCCGTTATGAAAGCCGCGATGATGGTCAGCTACCCCAACGGATACACTTTCCAACCGGATTGCTCATCACAAACTGATACGTATTGGCACCGTTGATGTTGAGCGGGAGCGAACGGCGTTCGCCTGTAGAATATGTTTCTTCGATCCCGCGAAATTCCGAAGAGGCAAAAAGCCGAGCTTGCGCCTCTGCGCCGGGATAACCGGCGGGGTCTTGATTAATCTCCCGATATGCCGCTCCTGCGGACAATCGGGACTTCCGCTCCTGCCTCAACACACGGCCAAGGGTTGGAGAGTAATTCCGGTTGCGGGCGTAGTAGAGGCCGGTGACCGGATCGAGTGTCATGGCTACACGAGAAGGCAACGAACAACGATCAACGGGCAAAAACCGATTTTCACCACAACGACACAAAGACACAGCGGATTTTTGAATGCCAGCGGCAGAGGAGGAACGCAGGGTGCGGCCAAGGAAAGTGGGAAATAGATCCACCGATTTCGCAGATATACCGCCGCCACGGCATTTGCCGCCTGGTTTGGTTGCCGAAGTTATTTCATTCAGTGCGACCATAAATTACCCGGAGAAAGAATTCTTCATTGCATTTTATCTCAACGTATCCATGTGTCAAAGATACAACTCCGTATGATACCAATCC
>JAJYZY010000214.1 GCA_021799715.1 Planctomycetota bacterium
GGGTGGATGGCATTGACACCGTGGCGATTATTCAGGACGTGTTAAAAAACACGGACCCGGCACCGGAAGCCGCCGCCATTAAAAGTCTGATGCGATAACGCGCCTGGTGCATTAACCGGTTGCGACCCGGCCGTATTATCCCGGCGGTGTGGCTTCCAGTTCCGCTTGCGTGGGTTGGCGCTTGCCGGCGGCGACCTTCACCATGCGCGACGGTTCCGGAGCGTTTTCCATGGTTTGCTCATCGCCGCTGCCGCCTTGTACGCCGCGGGCCATGGCAATAACTCCGGTGCGGGCTAATTCACGAATGCCGTAAGGCCGCACGAGTTCCACAAACGCATCCAGTTTGTCTTCTTCGCCGGATAACTCCACCATAATCGCCTGATGGCCCACATCCACGACGCGGCCGCGAAACAGATCGGCAAGTTCAATAATCTCGCTGCGTGTGCGCGGCGTTACGCCGAGCTTCACCAGCATGAGATCCCGTGAAACATAAGGCGAATCTTTATAATCCCGTACTTTCACCACGGTGACAATTTTGGCCAGTTGTTTGCGCACCTGGTCCAAGGTACGTTCATCCGCGATAACCACAATGGTCATGCGGGATAAATTTGGATCTTCCGTGCGGCCCACCACCAGAGAGTCAATATTAAATCCGCGCGCGGAAAACATGTTGGCCACGTGCGAAAGCACGCCGGGTTCGTTCATTACCAGTGCGGTTAAAATGTGCCGCATAATGTATACTCCAATGCAAAAATTTGTTCTAAACCATCCATGCTTTCGCGCGGAAAATTATATATCGCGCGGGCATAAACGGCAGCTTGAATCAACAGGATAAGGCGTTGCGCCACATCAGGCCAGCGTGCCCATATCGCGTGCCATGTTGGGCGGAGCGGAACCGACAATTCCCAGTTCCATTTCATGAATACCTTTTCCGCTGGGCACCATGGGATAGACGTTTTCATCAGTTTCGCAGAGGAAATCCACCACGCAGGGTCCGGGATGGCGGATCATTTCATCGACAACTTTCTGCACATCCTCTTTCTTTTCACAGCGGATGCCGCGAATACCGAAGCTTTCAGCCATGGCGGCAAAATCGGGATTGACCATTTCGGTGTTGCTGAATCTGCTGCCATAAAACATCTTCTGCCATTGGCGTACCATGCCCTGGAAATTGTTGTTGAGAATAGCCACTTTTACCGGCAGTTTGTATTGCCGAATCGTGGCCAATTCCATCGCGGTCATGATAAACGACGCATCGCCGTCAATATCAATAACCAGATCCTTAGGCCGCGCCACCTGCGCGCCGATGGCCGAGGGCAGGCCATAGCCCATGGTGCCCAGTCCGCCGCTGGTAATCATGCTGCGGGGAATACTCCAACGGATAAACTGCGCCGCCCACATCTGGTGCTGCCCCACGCCGGTAGTGAATATGGCGTTACCGCCGGTGGCTTTGTTAATCGCTTCGATAATCGCCTGGGGCTTGGCCAAGGGAGAATCATCACGATAGGCAAATGGATATTTCGCCTTCCATTGCGCAATCTGCTCCAGCCACTCTTTGCGTGGACGATGTTCAATATGCTGGATCATATCTTTCAGGCACAAACGCGCATCGCCCACCACCGGCACATCCACTTTCACGCTCTTGCTGATGCTGGATGGATCAATATCCACATGTACAATTTTGGCCTTGGGGGCAAAGAGTTTCAGATTGCCAGTCACACGGTCATCAAACCGTGCCCCGATGGCAATGAGGCAATCGGCATCCTGCACGGCATAATTGGCATACGCGCCTCCGTGCATGCCGAGCATGTGCAGGCTTAACGGGCTGTTTTCATCAAACGCACCAAGGCCCAGCAAGGTGGTGGTGCAGGGGATGTTCCCCTTTTCCGCCAACTCGCGAACTTCTTTCCATGCACCGCTGAGAATCGCTCCACCACCCACATACAACACGGGGCGCTGGGCGGCATTAATCATATCCGCGGCGGCTTTCACCATGCGGCTGTGGCCGAGGCGATAAGTCTTATATCCCGGCAGCCAGGGCGTATCATCAATGGCGGACTCCACCTTGTTGGTGGTGACATCCACGGGCAAATCCACAAGCACCGGTCCGGGCCGGCCCGTGGTGGCAATGATAAATGCCTCGTTGATAATCCGGGGCAAATCTTTGACGTTCTTCACCAGATAATTGCGTTTGGTTACGGGCCGGGTGATACCGGTTACGTCCGCTTCCTGAAACGCGTCATTACCAATCACGTAGGTGCGCACCTGCCCCGAAAATACGATCATGGGGATCGAATCCATGTAGGCGGTGGCCAGAGGAGTTACCGTGTTGGTGGCACCGGGGCCGCTGGTGACAATCACAATGCCAGGCTTGCCAGTGGCGCGGGCGTAGCCGTCGGCCATGTGGCCGGCACCCTGCTCATGCCGCACGAGAATAAAGTTCAGTTTGGTGTCATACAGTTGATCAAATGTCGGGAGAATGGCACCGCCGGGGTAGCCGAACGCGTCGGTGACATGATGCTCCAGAAGCATTTGCAGCAAAATCTGCGCACCGGTTTTACCGATGTACCGATCGGTCAGACCGGTGGGATGCCCAAGCACAGGCAGCTCATTGCTGACTTCAGATCCGGAAGCGACAGCAGTTGCCTCGGTCCATTTTTCAGTTTTGTTGGGCTTGGTGGTTTTGGAAGCCGGCGCAGAGGCCGCTCCCCCGGTAAGGGAAGTGCTGGACATAAAAACCTCATACAACATCGGCTGCATTGGAAAGGTTGGCATGGCGTCCACCGCACGGCAGATTACACCAGCGCCCAACCAGGCCGCCGTCCCGGCAAGCCGGGATAACGAATTTCTCAGAGCCGCAGCCCCGGAAACTCGCCGTCGATCAAGTAGTCATAGCAGGTTTCACGAAAAAAAGCAAGTCGATGCAAATTTTTCATCGATTGCCGTCCCCGCCCGATTCGGCTGCGGCCATCGAGCTGTGTCGGCTAGTGCTCTGTCACGCCTAAATATTAGGATTGATTGGCCGCAAACGCCCCATCTGCGGCGTCGCAGCAGCTCAAGGGGTCTACGGACCCGGTTTTCGCCGCTGCTTCTTGCATCTGGGGCCTTTGCGGCCAATCAATCC
>JAJYZY010000215.1 GCA_021799715.1 Planctomycetota bacterium
TGATACTATGACCGACGAGCGATCCCGCCTGAACAAATTAAAAGGTACCAGGTACCGTTTTAGGCCCCGGTTCTTTTCTGTATAAGGATTATCTGATGACTTCACATAATGGCCAAAATGGCGCAATGGGGTTAACCCGTCGGAATATGTTGCAGTTGACCGCGATGGCGGCGGCAACGGTTACCGTTGGTTCCCTGACGGCACCGGGCCTGCGTGCCAATCCGTATGATGCGGTCTTGAGGCAACTGGCCGGAGCACAGGGGCTTTCGCCGTTCGGCAACCGTTCCAATCTGGTTCGACCCATCATCGGCACGGGCTGGCATGGGCATACGTTTCCCGGAGCCATGGTTCCTTTCGGTCTGGTGCAATTAAGCCCGGATACGGCAGGCCCGTCCGAGGCGACGGAGAGAAATCGTGGACATAACATGAATGTCTATGGCTGGGATCATGTTTCGGGCTATCATTATCCGGATACAACGATACTTGGTTTTAGCCACGATCATGTTTCCGGATCCGGCGGCGGAGACCTGGGCGACGCGCTGCTGATGCCGGGAGTGGGGCCCGTGTGTTGGAACCCCGGTGCGCCGGGGGCGGAACATGAGGCGCAAATTCAGGCTCTGGGTGAAAAATCTGGTTGGCAAGCGGGTAAAAAAGGTTACGCTTCGCGTTTTTCCCACCGCCACGAAACCGCCCGGGCGGGGTATTACCGCGTATTGCTGGAGGATTCCGGCGTGGTGGCGGAACTCACCGCCACCAGCCGCTGCGGTATGCATCGCTACAGTTTTCCCGCTGGAAAACCTGGACATGTTATTCTTGATCTGGTGCATGGTATTGGCGAGACCGTCTATGAGGCGCAACTGAATATCGAAAACACCACCACCATCAGCGGCTATCGCGGCACGCATGGTTGGGCGCGGGATCGGCAGGTGTATTTTGTCATCCAATTCTCACAGCCTTTTGAATTGTGTCAGGTGCAGCGCAATGGTACTGTTCAATCCGGAAATATCAGTTCAATTCCAGGGCCAAGATTGAAAATCGCATTTCATTTTCCAGGCGATACCGGCCGGCCGCTGGTTATTAAAGTAGGCATTTCCGGTACCGGAATTGAAGGTGCCCGCGGGAATTTGCAGGCCGAAATTCCGCATTTTGATTTTGACGCCATTCGGCGGCAGGCGGAGCAGACCTGGAATAAGGCGCTGGCGTCATTGGATGCGAAATTTTCCACCAAGGAACTGGACCAAACATTCTATACCAGCGCCTATCATGCCATGATCGGTCCCAGCACGTTTAACGATGTCAATGGCTCCTACCGTGGGGAGGATCGCAAGAATCACAGCAACCCCGGCTTCACCAATTACACCACTATTTCGATATGGGATATTTACCGCGGTCAGTTCCCCCTTATGATGCTGACCCATCCGGAACGTATCAATGACGTGATTAACACCTTATTGGTGGATTACCAGCAAGTGCAGCAGCATTCGTTGCCGGTCTGGCCGCTATGGGGATTTGAAACTTGGGCGATGACCGGGTTTCACGCGGTGGCCATGATTCTCGGTGCCTATACCCGTGGATTCCGGGGCTATGACGTGCCGGCGGTTTATGCCGCCATGCGCGATACCGCCATGGTGGGGGCCACCGCCAATGGCAACAAGCCATTGCAGGAAGAATTCCGTCGCCACGGCTACGTTATTTCCGGGTCGGCCACCGCCGCTGAAATGATTACCGGCCCCGGCAAGCAATCCGTTTCCCGAACCTTGGATTTTGCTTATGACTATTGGTGTGTAGGTGCCATGGCGGAATTGCTGGGTAAACATGAAGATGCCAGAATGTTTTATAAACTGGGGCAGAATTATAGAAATATCTTTGACCCTAAGACCGGTTTTATGCGCGGCAAGTTGGCGGATGGAAAGTGGCGCGAACCTTTCCGACCGGATCAGGATGAATGGTACGATTACACCGAATCCGACGCCTGGCAGGCGACGTTTAACGTCATGCAGGATGTTCATGGATTAATTGATTTATTCGGCGGGGATGCGAACTTCATCGCTAAATTAGATGGCTTGTTCACCGCGCCGTCTCATATTTATGAGTACGATGTAGACATCACCGGCATGGTAGGGCAGGATGCCCAGGGTAATGAACCCAGCAATCACATTCCCTATCTCTACCCCTTTGCCGGTGCGGCATGGAAAACACAATATTGGATTCGTAAAGTCTTGAGCCTTTACAACAACACGCCCAACGGTATTCCCGGCAATGACGATATTGGCCAAATTTCCAGTTGCTTTACCATGGGTGCCATGGGCTTTTATCCGGTCAATGCCGCCACCGGCGTGTATGTCATCGGCAGCCCACTGGTAGACCGCGCCAAGATACATAACCCCGCCGCCAAAACAACCTTTGCCATCATCGCCGAAAATAATTCACTGGAGAATTGTTACATTCAAAGCGCCAAACTCAACGGCAAAGAACTCACGCGATCGTGGTTTACCCACGCTGATATTGTGGCGGGCGGGGAACTTTATTTCCGCATGGGCCGCAAACCCAACAAGGACTGGGCGTCGGCTAAGGAAGACCGTCCGCCATCGGGACTTATACAATGACCAATGAGCGATGACCAATGAACAAATTATAAGGCATTGGGCAATGTGGTTTTAGCGCAAGGTTATGTTTAGCAAAGGATTGTCGATGACTTCACATAATGGCCAAAATGACTCAATGGGGTTGACCCGCCGGAACGTATTGCAGTTGGCTGCGGTGGCGGCTGTGGCAAGTCTTGGCGGGGCCGATGCGGCATCCCAGGCGGCAGAGCCGCCGCCAACTGCCTCTGTATCCGCCGGGGCCAAGCAAAGATATGACTTATCAACGTTGAAATGGCAGCTATCCGGCTATATGCCCTACATGGAACGATTGGGCGGGGGGGCGACCTCCATATCCAATATTCATCAAACTACGGATCAGAAAGTCGGCCCGATTCCGGCAAGTGTACCGGGCTCGGTGCAGTTGGCGCTCTTGAATGCCGGACTCATTAAAGATTGGAATATCGGCCTGAATGCAAGGGATTGTCAATGGGTGGAAAATGAGGACTGGGTA
>JAJYZY010000058.1 GCA_021799715.1 Planctomycetota bacterium
AAGCGCCAGCACATCCGAACTCGAAGCGCCATGCCGGGCCACAATAAAATTGGCGTGATGCGCCGAAATTTCCGCCCCCCCGACGGTTGTACCCTTCAAACCAGCTTCATCAATAAGCTTGCCGGCGGACATGCCATCGGGATTGCGGAAAATGCAACCGGCACTGTTATCTTTGAGCGGTTGCGTGTTGCGTTTATACATCCATATTTCCTTGACTCTTTGGCCCAGGCGATCCGGATTTTCCGGATTTAATTCAAATAACGCGTCAAGAATGAATTTGGCGTTGATATTGCTGCGCCGATAAGAAAATACCAGGTCGTCGCGCTGCCGCGTGAAAATCCGCCCGAAAGAATCCATGACCGTTACTTCCGCCACACTGGATCCAATGTCGCCAAAAGCGCCGCCCGCATTCATACGAATTTCACCGCCCACGGTGCCCGGAATCCCGGCCTGGCATTCCAGACCCGCCAGGCCGGTCTTGGCCAGTTCCAGAACCAGTTTCAAGACATCTTTGCCCGCACCCACGCGCACCATCCGCTCATTGATGACGGTCTGACTGAACGCCGGATTGCTTAGCGATATAACCGCGCCATCCACGCCCTGATCGCGCACCAGCAGATTCGCCCCACCACCGAGGACATACATCGCGATGTTGTTCTCGTTCAGACGCCCGACGACGGCCGAGAGTTCTTCCCGACTGCGCGGTTCAATAAAGTAACGCGCCGGCCCGCCAAGGCGGAACCATGTCCGGGGAGCCAGCGGTTCATCCATGCGGATGATATCTTCAAAGTCGGCGTACCAATTCATGCGTTATTTCCCAAACCGGTCCTGCACCCATGGATACAACAAGATCACCTGTTTTCAATTCCGCCTGCAGCGCGGCAACGACTTCCGGAAATGTCGGAATATAGCGTCCCGCCCGGCCGTTGGCCACAATGCGATCCACCAGAATCCGCGCGTTAACCGCCTGAATGTCGGCCTGGGTATCGCGCGCGACATAAATATCCGGGACAACCACGATGTCCGCATCGGAAAAGCTGCCGGCAAATTCGTCCAGCAGACTCCGCGTGCGGCTGTGCTGGTGCGGCTGAAAAACACAGATCAGCCGCCGCGGCTGGTACAATTCACGCAAACCCGCCAGGGTGGAACGGATTTCCGTTGGATGATGCGCATAATCATCCACAACGGTGATCCCGCCGATCTCGGCGAGCAGTTGACTGCGGCGATCCGCGCCGGAAAAATCCGCAATCGCCGATGAAATGACATCCCAGGGCACGCGGCAATGCCGGGCAATTGCCGCGGCCGCGAGACTGTTGCCAATATTATGACGCCCCGGAATCCGCAGAGCCAACCGGGCTGTTTTTTCGCCCTGGTAATACACATCATAAACCAGTCGGCCTTGTTGAAACTGAATATTCGTTGCCAGCCAGTCCGGCCGTCCGCCCAGGCCGTAGGTTTGAACCTCCGCTTTGGCGGCCGCCGCGGCCTGTTGACACCACTGATTTTCAGCACTTGTGATAATTACGCCGTCGGGATCAACCCGCTGCATAAAATGCTTGAACGCTTCGGTAATTTCACCAATATTTTTGTAATAGTCCAGATGATCGGTCTCGATATTCAGCACGACCGCCAGGCGCGGATTGAGATTCAGAAAGCTGCGATCAAATTCGCAGGCCTCGGCGATAAAATAATCTCCAACTCCACCATGAGCCGAGCCTCCCAACTGGCGGGAACTCGCCCCGATGATAAACGATGGATCCATGCCGGCGCGGGATAAAATATAAGCCACCATGGAAGTGGTTGTGGATTTACCGTGTGTACCGGCTATGGCAATCCCGTGTTTGACCCGCATGACGCACCCGAGCATCTGCGCGTATTTGAAAATCGGTATGCCCAATTCCTTCGCTTGCCGCAATTCCGGATGATCCGCGCGTACCGCCGCGGAATGCACTACATATTGGGCATCCCGGGGGAAACTCTCGGCGGTTTGCTCATACGAAATGGCCACCCCCGATTTCGCGAGTTTTGCCGTCGTCGCCGATGTGCTTCGGTCCGACCCGGAAACCAGCGCCCCCATCTGAGCCAGCATCTGGGCCAGGCCGCACATTCCGCTGCCGCCAACTCCAATAAAATGGACGCGATGGCCACGAAATTCATCCTCCCGCAGGTTCCGCACCGCTGTATTTTCCATGACACCACCCGGAACAGGCTTATTAAAATCAATAACTTCAATGGTTCCCGCCGATGGCATAGCCGGATGTCGATCACGTATGGTTACCAAGAAAAAGCCTCCTTGCAGCATGCGGTCGCCGAACGCACAGCTCGCGACCGCGGGTCAACCAAACTTTCCCTGTTGGCATTCATGTTGGACCTCCATGCGTTAATCCCATCTGCTCAAGCAGCCAGCGGGCCACCGTTTCAGCCGCGCGCGGAGCAGCCTGTGCATGTGCGGCCAGAGCCATTTCACCAAGGCGGTCCGATTCGGTCAGCAACCGCATCAGCGCCGCTTTGAGTTCTTCCGCATTGGACGCCGGATTTTTTGTATCGCGCAGCAGAATCGCCGAGCCGGCAGCGCAGAGTTTCCGGGCATTGGCCAATTGATGCTGGTCTTTATGATAGGGATACGGCATGAGAATCGCCGGAACGCCCATGCAGGATAATTCCGCGCATGTGCCGGCACCGGCCCGCGCAATAGCCAGATCGGCCATCGACCACGCCGCCGCCATATCATCGCAATAATCCATGATTTTCCAGTGCATATCAGGCCAGCGTGGGGCCAGAGCCTGAAGTTCCCGGGCATGTTCCAGGCCCGAAAGATGCAGAATCTGCCAGCGTGCATCACCCGAACCGTTGAGCAGATGCCGGATTTCCGGATCGCTTAACAAGATGGCAATGGCGTGGTTGATGCTTTGCGCTCCAAGAGACGCCCCGGTAACCACAAGGGTTTTGCGATCCGCATCCAACCCCAATTTTGCCGCGGCGACAGCCCGGTCCATGCGCACCAGCGTTGATCGCACCGGACACCCGGTAACCTGTATGCGTCCCGCAACTCCCGGCGTTGCATTGTCCAGCGGCCATTGGGCGAAAATAACATCCGCCCGCCCCATGAGAAATCGATTGGCCCGCCCCGCCATCGCATCAGGATTCAACAACGCCACGGGAATATGCTTTTTTGCCGCCTCATAGGAAACCGCGGCCGCCGCGTAACCGCCCAGAGCCAGCACCGCCGCAACCTGATGCTCGGCCAGAAATGCCTGCCAATAGCGGCATGTGCGCTGCCACGCGATATAAAACGCCGGCCAACGCAGTGGATTGGTGCTGAAGGGCTGGATGGTTTGTTGAATATATGCAGAACCAGCCCCTCCAAGCAGCCGCTGATCTATTTTTCGCGGCGTGGCCGCCCAGATAACATTCAGCTTTTTTCCGGTCGGTGCCAACAGATTCGCCAATTGCTCCGCTACCGCCAATCCGGGATAGATGTGCCCACCGGTTCCCCCGCCGGCCATAACCACATATTGGCACAGCTCGCGCCGGCCTGCCGGCGCTGACGGGGCACCGGCTGCGGCATTCAAATCTGAAATTCCTCTATTGGCATCCGCACATAACGCAATCATGGCGCACCGGTCCCGGCGGATGACGCCATTATACCAGGCCGCAGAGCCGCATTATTTCCCTGATTCTCCGAGCCACCCCGGCGGCCCAAACCTTCCAGCCGATTGATGCGCTCTACACTCATGACCAGACCGATGGCCCCGGCGGTTAGAATCCAGCCGGTGCCGCCGGAGGAAATCAGCGGCAAGGCAATCCCTTTTGTCGGCACGGTTACCGTTACCACCGCGATGTTCATCGCCGCCTGCAGGCCGATCATGGCGGTGCAACCGAAGGCGATGAGCTTGCCGAATAAATCCTGCGCGCGCCGCACTACCTGCCAGCCGGAAAACAGCAACGTCAGGTACAGCAAAATCACCATCATGCAACCGAAGAAGCCCAGTTCTTCGGCGATGAGGCTGAAAATAAAATCGGTATTATCTTCCGGCAAATAGCCCATTTTCTGAATGCCATCGCCCAGGCCGCGGCCCCAGAATCCGCCGCTGGCGAAAGACAACAGGGATTGAATCGGATTATATCCCGCCCCTTTGGGGTCCATGTGCGGGTGCATGAAAATCAGCAGACGTTCTCTGCGGTATGGAACGTGCCACACCGCAAAATAGAGCACCACCAGCGCCGGCGGAAGGAGCATGGCAATATGCCACCAGCGGCATCCGGCCATGAGCATCATCAACACAGCTATGCCGGATACCAGAGCCGCCGTGCCAAAGTCTTCTTTCAATATCAGGGCGCTGGTTGCCCCCACCACCACCATCAGCGGCGCAAAGCCCTTCCAGAAACTGCGCATCTGCTCGCCGCGATGCACCGCATAGGCACTTATAAACAGCACCAGCGACCATTTGGCCAATTCCGATGGCTCAAAACTTAACGCGTGCGATCCGATACGCAACATCAACCAGCGTTTGGCTCCGTTGATATCCGTTCCCAGTCGTGTGAGCACCAGGGCCAGACATATCACGCTGGCCACCACCAGAACGCTGGGAATTGATCGCACAAGGCTGCGGCCCATCAGGCGGCGATAATCCAACCGCCATAACATGACCAGCAACGCCATTGCCAGCACGGCGTGAATGGCTTCAACATTCATCACCAGGCGCATAAACCAGTCATGTACCATGTGGCCGATGCGGGCGTCGGCGCTTTGGGTCATCAACAGCCCGATGCCCAACAGCGCCATGCAGGCCGCCAACATAAGCTGATCATACGTTAACGTCACCGGGCTAAGTTGGATGGACACCCCGCGCAACGATTGTCCAGTGGAATTGTCCGATAGCGGCTGCGCCCCGGCCGCCCGCCCTTTGGCCCAGGTGACACGTGTTGGCCAGTTGATGGCATGACGAAGACCGGCCATTATAAACCCTCCCAATTGATGAAAAGTTTAACGTGATCATGGCGGTCCACTGGAAAGTCCATTGCATTTACGCGGCAATGGCCGGCGGCTTGCGGGGGTGCCGCGGATCGGATCGCCGTGTGTGCGGCGATACCAGCATGCCGCCCGGCAATGGTATGGGCCGAGGCATGTAAACCGGATAAATAAATGTGTCGCAACACTTTCACGCCGCAGCCAATTCCATGCCGCCATTTCAGGAACATCCTTGTTTCCCGCCACCTGGAACGCCCAGCACGCGGGAGTCAGCCTGAATCGGACCGTCAAAGACCGATAAGCTTCAACCATTATAAACATATTTTCGTTGATTGCCGCATGATAGGATCAGTTTTTCTTTTATTTTTCATTTTTTGACCTCCGGAAGCCTGTTCGGGCAATCACCACCTTGCGGCGGCTCGATCTTTCGCACCCATCAAAAAGCGGTGATGATGACGCACCCGACCAAGAGGGTACCGCGGTTTGCGAAGTTGGTGAGCGGGCAACATGCCGCCCGTGCCGCCGCCAAGTATGAAACCCTGTTGATCATAAACTGCGCCCGGCGGGAATCGAACCCACAACCGTCCGCTTAGAAGGCGGATGCTCTATCCAATTGAGCTACGAGCGCTCTGGAACCGTCAAGGCATGGGCAAGTTTAACTTCCGGATTTACTTTGCCGCCCCAGCCAAACAGTTGTGGCTTTCCACCGCGCGGCTGCGTAAATCCGACGCAGTTCCATCCGCACCAGTGCCAAGTGTATCGCACAACGGCACAAAGTGGAAAATGAAATTGCTATTTCAGCATCGCCCATGAATGCCAACCGGGTTGTTGCAACGGCAAATGGCGTTTTTCACCAAGTTAAATTTCCAGCAGAAGGCGGGTGGGATCTTCCAGCGATTCTTTTATGTGCACCAGGAAGCTCACCGCCTGCTGGCCGTCAATCAGACGATGATCATAAGACAGTGCCACATACATCATCGGGCGGATGACAATTTGATCATTGACCACAACGGCCCGCTTTTCAATTTTGTGCAGCCCCAGAATCGCACTTTGCGGTGGATTGAGAATCGGCGTGGAAAGCAGGGAACCAAATACACCGCCGTTGGTAATGGTAAATGTGCCACCACCGAGTTCTTCCAGCGTGATTTTGCCCTCACGAGCGCGTTGGGCCAGGCGCTTGATCTCCGCTTCAATCCGGGCCATGGAAAGTTTATCGGCGTACCGCACCACGGGCACCACCAGACCTTTTTCCGTGGCCACCGCCACACCAAGATGCACATGGTTTTTGTATATGACAATACGGTCCTGAATTTGCGCATTAACAATCGGTACAGCCTTGGCGGCGGCACACACGGCGCGACCGAAGAACGAAAGGAATCCCAGCCCCACGCTGTGCGTTTTTTCAAACTTCTCTTTGTACTTTTCACGCAATGCCATGACGGCGGACATATCAATTTCATTGAATGTGGTAAGAATTGCCGCGCTGTGCTGGGCTTCCACAAGCCGACGGGCAATGGTTTCCCGGAGCTTCGACATTTCCACGCGGGTTTCTTCCGGGCCATCGGCTTTGGCAATCGGTGCGACGGCGGGCTTAACTGGCGCTGGACGTGCTGCCGGAGCAGGTACCGGTGCGGCCGCAGGCGCTGGAGCATTGTTACGCGCTTCCAAAAATTGCACGACATCCCCTTTGGTGATGCGGCTGCCGGGACCCGTTGGGGATATGGCGCCGACATCCACATTGTTTTCTTTCACCATGCGTTGCACCGCCGGGGAAAGCGGCTTCACCGCAACCTTATCATTGCCGGTGATTTTGGCTCCGGCCGCGGGGGCAACCGCCGTTTTGGCGGCCGCCTTAACATTACCGGTGGCCCCCTGTTCAATTCTGGCGACCACATCCCCGACATTGACGGTCTGGCCGGCGGATTTAACAATGCGCAGAACGCCTTGTGCTCCGGCCGGTAATTCGACCGTGGCCTTATCGGTTTCCAGTTCCGCCACGACATCATCCGATGCCACTAATTCACCATCCGCTTTTACCCAGTTGGCAATTCGCGCTTCGGTGACAGATTCTCCCAAACCGGGAACAAACAGATCTAGCAGTGTGTTACTCATAGTTGTCTTTGTTCTTTCATGATTCCGATGACATAGCCCGCTGGCATATTTCCTAAACCGCTAAAGGTTATAACGCGCCACGCGGAACCCGAAAAGCCATTGGAGGGCCGCGTGTGGCAACGGCGTTAGGGTCTTTCACTCGCCCGCATGGCTGTTGCGTAAACCCCGCACGCCATAAAACAATCCGCGACGGTTGCTGGTCGGATCAACCAGCCAGTCATTTGCTCCGAAAGCTTTTACTTGGCAATCGGAGCGCCATCTGTGACTTCCACATCACTGGGTCGCGTTTCGCGTGCTGTCGCGGCGTGTTCCTTTCCGACCACGTCCGACATGGATAAATTCAGCGCTCTGGCCAGAATTTCCGCCTGTTCGTGCACATGCCGTTCATGCGAACCGGCGGCCGGCGAGCTGGATGGCTTACGGCCAATATAGGTTAATTTATGCATGCCGGGCCAGTGATAATGCAATTTTGCGCCAATGAACGGATACACACCGTTATTCCGCGGCTCTTCCTGAACCCATACCATTTCCACGCCTTTGGGATAGGTCCGGGCGATTTCAGTAAGCCGATCGGCGTAGAACGGATAAATCTGTTCCAAGCGGAGAATGGCGATATCGGTAATGTGATTTTTTTCGCGCTCGGCAAGCAGTTCATAATAAATTTTCCCGCTGCAAATCAGAACGCGCCGCACGCGCGAGCGATCCAACCGGGAAGTTTCATCAATGATTTCCTCAAACTGTCCGCCGCTGAATTCCTCCAGCCGGGATACGGCCATTTTGTTTCTAAGCAGGCTCTTGGGAGCCATGATAATGAGAGGTTTGCGGAAATTGCGGTGCATCTGCCGGCGCAACAGATGGAAATATTGCGCGGGCGTCGTGGGGTTGCACACCTGAATATTATCTTCCGCGGCCAATTGCAGGAACCGTTCGAGGCGGGCATGGGAATGTTCCGGCCCCTGGCCTTCGTAGCCGTGCGGCAACAACATGACCATTCCGTTGTATTTTCCCCATTTGGTTTCAGCACTGACGAGAAATTGATCAATAATCGGCTGGGTCATATTCACAAAATCGCCGAACTGCGCTTCCCACATCACCAAAGCGTGTGGATCTGCCGACGAGAAGCCGTATTCAAAACCCACGACGGCCAATTCTGAAAGCATGGTGTTGATGATGGTGAAACGGGCTTTGGATTCACTGAAGGCGGCAAGCGGGTTGTACTCCTTGCCGTTCTCGGAATCAAAGACCACAGCATTGCGATGGCTGAATGTTCCGCGGCAAACATCCTGCCCGGTTAACCGCACCCAGATGCCTTCATCCAGCAGGGATCCGATGGCCAGCATTTCGCCGTTGCCCCAGTCAATGCCTTCACCCTTGCGCACGGATTCCAGCCGCTGCTTATACATTTGCGCCACTTTGGGATGGGCGGAGAAATCATCCGGGAATTTGCAGACCGTTTCGGCGATGCTTAAAAGTTGCTGCGACGAAACGGCGGTATCCACACGCCAATCGCGAATGTCGCGCGGGACTTTCAGCAGGTCTTTCCAGGGGCCGTGAACCGGCGGCGCGGCCTCAGTGGGTTTGAAGGTTTGCGCGTATTCATGGGCTTTGTCCAGACGATCATGCACGTCGCGGGCCATTTCATCAAGTTCCACTTGCGTAATTTGGCCGGCGTCCAGAAGGCGCTTCGCATAAAGCTGCCGGGTGGTGGGATGTTTGGCAATTTCCCGATACATGATCGGCTGTGTCACGCTGGGATCATCGAGTTCATTATGACCGCGCCGCCGATAGCAGACCAGGTCAATAATCACATCGGCCTTAAAACGCTGCCGAAATGCAACGGCTAAACGGGCGGCCTGCACCACCGCTTCGGGGTCATCTCCATTGACATGAAATACCGGAGCCTGAATGGCTTTGGCGACATCACTGGGATACCGCGTAAAGCGACCATCATTGGGATTGGTGGTAAAGCCGATCTGGTTGTTGACAATAATATGAACCGTACCGCCGGTGCGATACGCCTCCAATTCGGAAAGATACAATGTTTCCGCCACAATGCCCTGGCCGGTAAATGCGGCATCACCGTGCATCAAAACGGGCATCACACGCTGCCGCGTGGCATCACCCTTGCGGTTCTGCTTGGCGCGGACAATGCCTTCCACGACGGGATCAACAATTTCAAGGTGACTGGGATTGGCCGAAAGCGATAGATGCACGGATCGCCCCGAACGTGTGGTGTGATCATAAGCATAACCAAGGTGGTACTTGACATCCCCGTCGCCCATGGATTTCTGCGGGCGATCCAGCACTTCGGCCATGATCATTTCATAAGGCTTGTGCATGCTGTGGGCCAGGACATTCAGGCGCCCGCGGTGCGGCATGCCCATGACAATTTCATCGACGCCGTTTTCAGCGCCTTGCTCCACCACCTCATCAAGCAGGCTGATTCCGCGCCTTCAATGCTGAATCGTTTGGTGGTGGGATGCCGCCGCTGCAGGAATAATTCAAAATCTTCCGATGCGGTCAGGCGGGACATGATATATTTGCGGTCATCGTCCGACAATTGAGGTTTGTTGAGAACGGGTTCCATCAGTTCCTGGAGAAACTGGCGTTGATCTGGATCACGTATGTCCATATATTCAACCGCCAGTGTGCCGCAATAGGTGCGCCGCAACATGCTGATAAGTTCGCGCAGGGACACACGCCCGCCGCCGCCAAAGCCGCCCGCATTGACGGATCGGTCCAGATCAGCTTCACTTAGGCCAAATTCATTGAGACTTAAGAGCGGATGCTCGGTGGCGTTATGCCCCAGAGGGTCTAAATCCGCAATAAGATGGCCGAGTTCACGGTAACTGTGCACGAGATCGGAAACCTGCAAATCCGGCTCACCTTCCGCGGCGGGGCGTGCGGCAGCCGGTGCTCCTGCAGTGGCAACCGGAGCATCAGCGGCGAGATCAAAGCCGCGGAAAAACCATTGCCATTGCGGGTCAACCGCCTCAGGATTAAGCTTCCATTGTTCATAGAGATTTTGCAAAAATTCGGGACTCAATCCCTCCAGCGATTGTTGAGAACCGCTTCCGACAACATCCGACGTAACCACGTTTTTTTCTCCGAAAATCGGGGCGTTTTTATTGCCCGCACATCCTCTGTTCTACATAAAACACTTTAGGGAGGCAACCGACCATAGTGAAATCCGCACAACAAATCATATAAGCGAATATTTCCTGCCATTTCATTACACCCGCAAACGCCACGTTCACGCCGGGCCGCGTTGCGCCGGCAAACCTTGGTTCGTCGATGGAGCGTGGCGCGGTCGGTTACATTTATCGGCCAAAGATCGTCGATTGCATTATCGGAAGTGCGATAATCTGATCGAGTCTATATACACCGTGCGGCGGCGTTGATGCATTATTGAAATGCGCAAAGTGCGGACATGCATTGATTTTGTAAAAAAATATTGGACCAGGATGTCCTGCTAATAACGGCATGGGCTATACATGTGTGCGCATCCCCAAGGACACCATACAATGGTAGACTCAAAATAACGCACCAACGATTCCACCGATTACACGGATACGACGGGGTTTGAAGGCGGAAAGAGGTGCGCACCATGTCACCACGTGCCGCGAGGAATTGAACCTTCTATTGTTGGGGGCAACGGGAGGACCGTAACGATTACGGGACGACGCCACTACCCTCACGTCTCCGTGGTTGCTTTATACCCTGTGCGGCCATGGCGATGAATTATTAAAATGCGAAAAGTGTGGATACGCATCGATTTCCCGGCAAACGTATGGGATCACGATCGCCGGTTAACAGCCGAATGGAGTATCAGACGATATTGCGAAGCGCATCAACATTTTTGCCGCTTCACTGCCGAATCAGTACGTTCACGCGGCCCATAATTTTTCTTTTTGAAAAATTCTTTAAGAATCTTCTTGACCCCGCCGATAACCGTTGATAGGATATTTGACGGTGTGAAGCAGGAGCGATTGTTTCGTATACCGCCATCATAACTGGTGCCGCTAAGCTGGTGCCGTGAGCTTTATAAGCTTTTTATCTTTTCCGCTCCTACGCAACTCACCGTCATGTTCGTTTGATCCGTCGCCGGTGAAGCCGGAACCGTTGGCACGGGTCTCGTAAAATATCTGCTGATGGTTCCGGCGGTATGGTTGCGCCCCGCAAAGCGGATGGCATTAAAATCTTTGAATTGTGTGTCCGGCTCTGAAATAAAGAGCTAGACAGCTTTTGAGGCGACTTATTTTCGGACCGTGTGGTTCGGAGTCGCCACGCGCAGGTTCATCCGAATTGGCAAGGCCACGGGAGCGTTTCCCGTGGCTTAACGTGCAACCGCACAAGCCGATGTCCTTTGGTTCGCCAGGACTCCAGCGCCGCTTTCAGTTTCCACGACAATTTGGTTTTGCACAACCAAAGCAAAATCAGATCGTTTTGGAATGCAGGATGCACAATGACGTGTTTCTCTCTTTTTCGGAGGCTTCGATTATGCGAAGTTACATCGTAAAAAAACGAGGGTTTACCCTCATTGAGCTGCTCGTGGTCATCTCGATCATCGCGCTGCTCATTGCCATTCTGTTACCCAGCTTGGCTCGTGCCAAGGAACTGGCCAATCGGGCGGTTTGCTCGGCGAACATCCGCGGTATCATTCAATCCTGTTATATCTACGCCCAGAGCAACAACTCGCAGTTCCCGGCAACCCCATTAACCTCCACAGTTGGCGGAATGACCGCTGGCGGGGCGCCTGGTGGACCTCCAGCCGCTCCCGCAACTCCCAACACTGCTGGAGCCGTTACTGCGGCGTGGTATGCCACTGCTGGCGAGCCGACATTAGGCGATCCGCTTTCGTGCCTGTGGATGTTGGTGTTGCAAGGCCAGGACACGCCGAAGAGCTTCATTTGCCCGTCTGATCCAATCGCCACAACGCCGTCGCTGGAATATCAGACCACGACCGCGACATCGGCACAGTATTACTTCAACTTCGATGAAGCGCTTGCAGTCGGGGGTGACAATACAAATGGTCAGGGTGAAAGCTATTCCATCGCGTTCCCGTGGAGCGCTACCGGTGGAGTCGGTGGCTGGTGGACTGATAATTCTGGTTCCGATGTGCCTGAAGTCAGCGACATGGCACCCTCGTTCAACACAGGGGCGACCGGCACGCTTGAACGCAACACCACTGTTGCCGTTACCGGAAACACCTACGGAAACTACATCTACAATTCCGGCAACCACAATGGCGACGGCCAGAATGTCGGTTTTGGCGATGATCACGTCGGTTGGGAAGTGAATCCCTATGTTGGCCAGAGCGGAGACAACATCTTCACTTTTGACACTGGTGGTGGGCCGGGATCAAGCTCGGCTACCCAAAACTCAGTCACGAGCGCATCGGCTGCGATTTCGGTATACAGCAACACCCCGCCGTATGACATCTGCATGTCCCCAATTCGCGATGTCAGCAGCGGTCAGTGGTAAGCCGCCGCTTGTAAGCGATGTTGAATCCTAAAACTCCTGCGGCCCGTTTCGATATCTCCGAACGGGCCGCTTTCTTTTTATTCCCGTTCCGCCGCCGATTCGACAATAATCCAGTACCGCAGCAAACATCATTTCCATAATCAATCAACTACACGGATGTTCTGTATTTGAGACCACAGACGGCGGCCACCGCCGCTCCGGTGCCGACAACGCAGCCGTTACGCGACAATATTCCCCTGTCATGCGTGTAAACCCATGACTCATTTGCCCACAACGCATTGAAGCGTTGCAAAATTCCAATCCATCAGCGTGATGCGGAAGCATCACGTTTGAACACGGGGCGATATTGGCGGCAACCACCCGCTGATTACTGTTAAATATCCCGCTCGCCCTGCTGCTTTGGATACAGCTCTTCCCGGCCGTAGAGTACGCTGTATTTGAGCATCACTCCGATGGTGGTTTTATAGCAAATCACCAGACCGAATCGCCCCTGCAAAAAGCCGCCGCGGAAGATGTAATATTTCAAGAATGTCAAACCGGGCCGAAACAACATGTCCATCAAAGTCGCATGTTTGCCGCGTGCCCGCAGACTATCCGCAAGAATGGCGGCATGTTCCGCCATGCGCGGGCCGTCGTTGAGATCCGCGGCAATGTAAGGTGAAAGGCGATTATGCAACAATGGCTGCGAAAGGGCTTTTACACGAAATCCCGATTTGGGTCGGCGTATTTCCGGGGCACTTTTTGCATCCCAATCAACCCGCTGCTGATGGATCAACCGGCCTTGAAAATCTGGCGACCAGCACCGCACGTAGCGGCGAGCGATATAATTTCGCCGCGGCATTTGGAACATGGCTACCTGCGCTGCGTGGTCTTCCGGTAGATTTTGAATTTCCGCGGCCAGTTTTGGTGAACATTCTTCATCCGCATCCAGAGCCAGCACCCACGCGTTCCGACACTGCTGAACCGCAAATTGCCGCTGCTGGTTATAGCCCAGCCAGGAATGGCTGATAATCCGCGGTTTGCTGACATGCGAAGCTGCTAGTTCAACGGTGCCATCGGTGGAACCAGAATCCACCACGACCACATCCTCACACCACGCCACAGAATCCAGACATATTCCGATCTTAGCGATTTCGTTTTTACAAATGATGCACACGGATATTCGCATGGCCGACACGTTAGCCGAAAATCAATCGCCGTGGAAGCGCCCGATATTGCCCACAAAATATCCGCCGGAGCGAGATTGCGATGGGCCGCCCCAGCCAGGAATAAGACAATTCCGCAAGCCCAATATTCAATTGGGGGCAACAAGCACGTTTAAAACGCGGCCGGTATCAATGGCACGGTGCCGTTACGACGCTTCGGCTATTTTATACCAATGCCAAAAGCGAGGGAATCATCCACGCGATGAAAATCGGCCAAAATATCGGGAGATGAAGGACACCGAGTGTCTCCGTTACAGCCGCGGTCCAAAGGCACACCAGCACCATTGCCACAAATAATGAATCCCGCCAATCTGACAATACATTGCTATTATTGCGCCGCAAATCAATGGCGGCAAAAATCAGCCCCAGGGCGGTAAGCGGTAATAAGCCCAGAAAAAACATGGTATTGTGTGTTGTTCCTTTTTACCTGGTACGATCGCAACGAAGGCGAAACAGACCATCGTTCCATTCCGTGCAAACATCTGGAATGATCATACCATGGGCAACAATGCGGGAGGAAGGCCGCATCACGCCGGGTTGGCATTGATTGGTTGATTGGTTGATTGGTTGATTGATTGTCATGGCGAGCGCCTAATTTGCCGAATTATGCGGCCGCCATTGAAACGCCAAGCCGATATGGGGAGTAACAAATATGAATGCAAACGGCGCGGTGGCACTGGTGGAACCGCGCAGCATCACGCCAGCCTTGGCCCATCCATCGGTATTTGTCAGGCTATCAACTCTGGCTTTGATGACGGTAGTGCCAGGCACGAAGCGGCTCAATAGATTGAATTGATCGCTCTGATCCCAGACATCCGAACCACCGCCGGTAACCGTCCATGTGCCATTTGATTCGTGGGCGGAACCGAGTTTTCCAGGGTAGCCAATATTGCTATCCAACCATGACGAACGCGCTGCGGTGATGGCGACATGGGAAAAGCGGGAGGTATTGAGCAGTGAATTGTTATGCGCGCAGACCGCCAAGCCGGCGCGAACC
>JAJYZY010000059.1 GCA_021799715.1 Planctomycetota bacterium
GATAATTGTGGGATCCAGTTCAACCTTTTGCGGACTGCCTTTGGCACGTTTGTAAAACCGCCCGGAGGCGATCCGATTGGCCACGCTTTCTCCGGTATAGACTTCATTTTCACTGATGACATCAACTTGTCTCTGCGTCCAGCGTTTACCGTTGGGGGTCGGAATGCCCTGCCGGTTGAGTTCTCTGGCGATTCGCAGTCCGCCAATACCCTCCATATAACGCTTCTGGAATATGTATTGAACCGTTTTTATTTCCCGTTCTTCTCCGGGTACCAGGTAAACTTTCTCTGATTTCTGCTTCCGATAGTGTTCGGTCGCTTTGCCACTTATGGTTCCGTAAGTGCGAATGACGGCCCGTGTGCTGGGATTCAACTGATCCTGTGTGCCATCCCGGTTGTCACGGATGATGAACAGCGGCTGATCGCTGGCATCGCAATACAACCGATGTGTGCCATAGGGGCTATGGGAACAGGTCGCGACATTGCGGTTTTCCAAGGCTCGCTGGTAACCCTGCGTGCTGCGCAGGGAGGTTGATATTGCCGTCTGCTGGGCCGCCTCATGTTTCATCACCCGGACGATATTGGCATAGGGGCCGTCCGGTGCATCCGAGCAGGCAAATACAATTTGTATGCCGTGCCGTATGAGTTCCTGTTGAATCCACATGGCATGCTGGGACCCTCCACGGGTCAGGCGATCCTCCGTTTGGACCAGCAACACATCAAAATCATTCGCGTTTTTTTTACGCTCGATAACTTGCTCAATGTCATCCCGATTACCCGGCTTGCTGCCGCTGACGCCATCGAGAATGATGTCGTGCACATGGATCATGCCCATGTCTTTGGCAAACTTATTCAGCAGTTCCAGTTGCGCGGGAATGGATGTTTCCGCCTGCTGATCCGTGGAGCATCGCACCAGATTGATGTAGTATTTTCCGGTCAATTGATTATTTGTACTCATAGTCGATTAACCTCCTGCTGGATGGCCCGTCGAACCATTTCGATCAGTAAGTGGTCCAGCGCTTTATAAAATTCACGCTCCTCTTGTCGCGTTTGGGGTTGAACTTGTACCCGCATGTTTATCTTCAATCTTTTTTTCATGATTCCTTTGTGCTTTCAGTTTTGGCAACCGTTCACGGGGAAAAAGGGGCGAAATAAGTAAAAACAATGCCACTTTTTATCTTGAGAGTCTTGTTTTTGCGGATTTTACGCCTCCTGAACGCCAATTATCACATTATTTCTATGATGGCGTTTTTCAGCCCGTGAACGGTTACCGGTTGTGAACGTTCGTGACTGGCGTCAACGCAGGTCCGGCCAAGTCAAAAACACGGCTTCTTCCAGAGTGTTACACGGAACCACACGAACGCTTTCCGATGGTGTGAATTCGGCTGCAGTTGTGGGGTGGACAAACAACGTTATCGGTGTGTTGATTTCACCACTGTCCAGCGCGGATTTCAGTGCCTGGCTGATCGCCGGGGCAATGGATCTGACTTTGCAGAAAAGATCAACCTCGCCGAGATACATGTTCCGCTCCGGCACCGGTTTTTGAAGATATGATCCGATCAACGCCATACACAGTGGCAATCCCAGGATCGGGTTGTATTGCCCGCTGCCGGGGAGCCTGCAGTTCACCGAGTAGTTAAGATCACCAAAATCCATATCTTTCATTTGGGAAATGCAGCCGACAAGTTGTTCAATTTCCCGCCGGGGCAGCCCCGGCGCGGTCATCCGCCCACGCGAGTTATCATTGGGCACAGTAACGGAAGCCTGTAGTTCCAACTCCCCGGTACCCGGCCCGGCATAGGTCCGGGCCTGGGCCGGCTTGGCTTCACAATGTGGCGCTGGCTCCAGACGAATAGTCACAGGATCAAATCGCAGCGGCATCGGCTGCAGCAGTGGCGGCCCGTAACGATTCTTTCTCACTGCGAGCAGGGAATACTGCATGGCCCGCCGCAGGATCAGACTGGTATCGACGCTGTGCTCCAGAGACTTCGGCCCGGCGAGGTCACCGCGCTTGTTTTGATGACATAATAATATAGTGGTAATGCCTTGTTCTTCACAGGTGCGTGCGAAATCGATCACTCTGGCATAACTTTTCGTAGCGCTGGCGGCAAGACCCTGGCCCTGAATGCTGTCGAGGACAATGAGTTTCACCCCGTGATACATTCCCCCCGGCGCAAGCACCTGCCGATTCAGAAAATCTGGTAACGCGGATATGTCGAAGATACTGTGATCAACCTGTACATTAGATAACGCATAGGTGATATCCGATGGCTTCCAATCAGCGGTCATCTGCTGTGCCCGGCGCTTCATCTGGGTCGGAGCTTCTTCCGTCAGGATGGTCAGGCTGGGGATGTCCCGCCGACCCAGATCGAGGCAGATTTGTGTGGCCAATCGGGATTTGCCGCCGCCCGGCGAACCGGAAAGCAGATACCGCGCCCCGGCCACGAACTCTCCGCCAATCGCCTCTTCGAAAAATCGGAGACTCTCGGAAAGGGGCAGCCTGCTGCGAGTTTCCATCGCCGTTGAAAGCAGCGTATTGCCCGGCGCAATGCGCAGCGTCCCGGCGGCAGATAATTCGGGATGACCATTGCCAATAACCGTGAGGGTTGGATTCGACATGGGAAAACCTTTCACAAAAAGAACATCAACACGCCCTGCTTTAAAAGGCCCGCAGAGCAAAAAGGCCGATTATGCCGATGAAACAACGTTGCCTTCCCCTGCGCGACGCTGACGCCGCCGGGGCCGCAACACCATTCGATTGAACTCCGTGCCCCGCAATGGTTGCGAGAACGTCGTTCGTCGTCTCGCAGCCAAAGCGGAGCTTCCGGAAATCCCTCTCCCATCCTTGCTCTCATTACTGTGAGGCAGCAGAGGCACGCGGGGTGAGGCGGTCACTCAACATGCTCATCGGGCCACGCGAACGAACCGTGTTGTGAAAACAACTCAAACGCGACGCAATCCATTAGAAACACCGAACCGTTGCGACAGATATCCCGCGCAATTAGCGCCGCCTCCGCCTGGTTCAGACACAACTGGCTCATCAGTTCAACCTCCAAATCCTCTGGACTGCAGTTCGCACGAAAATCCGGCACGGTGAAGGACAGCGCCTCATCTCCCAGCGCGTAGTCCACGATGACTCTCAGAACGGGGGCTTGCGGCTCTATGGCCCCGGCATGATTGTTCATGGTTGGATTTTTAGTACTCATTATTTACTCCTTAAAACTAGAACCATATCTAAATACCAACAGCAAATTCGTTCTATAGACTTACCGCCGCCCGGCCCAGCCGGCCGGGGATAACAGGTCTTTTCCGGAGTTCCCGGATTCCGAAAACCCGAATCATGGAGCATTATAACGTGTTATCGATGAGTGTCAATATATCGATAAATCGATCTATGATTTTTTTCTACCTCACACCGGATGTTCATTTCGCGATGTGGCCGTGTGGGCGCTCATAATCAGTCCATGTGTCCAAACACGCCATTTAGCCGGAAAAACAACGGTAGTAACATATCATGGTGTATATTTCGTTAATGTGAATGTATCAGATATTTTTTTTAGAACCTTTTTTTCCACAACTAAGTTTTCTTCAGAGCTGCGCCGAAAGTAATTGCGATATTTGGCTTTGGCGTTCCCTGTCGCACCCCAGGGCCTAATGTCAACGATTTTTTTAGGAGGTCAATTTATGGAAATATTGAAAAAACAACCAGAAACCCCAGAGCAGAATTATCCTGAGGTTATGACCATCGCGCAGGTGGCCCGGTATCTCGGCTGTTCTGAACGGCACTGCCATACGTTGGTGAAAAACGGCATTTTGCCGAGTTTTCTCATTGGAAATCTTCGACGATTTCGTCTGGATTCGGTGCGAGCCGTGCTGTCACAACTGGAACACGGCAACCACTAACGTGTTCGGGCGCTACGTGTCGATGGCAAATCTCCATGGATTGTTCACTCGTGTCAAACCAAACACTATAATTAAGCGAAAACGGCATTTTGGAAAGGAATACAACATGGCGACACTATATACTGAATCATCCGGTGGCCGGAGGATTCAATTTCACCTTAATGGTCAGCGCAAGTCAATACGGCTGGGTAAAATTACCAAACGTCAAGCCGAGTCAGTACGGATTCGAATCGAGAGCTTGGTTGCCTCGAAGCATTCCAATCTACCCGTGGATGCGGAAACGTCCGCTTGGCTTGGAGGCATAAGTGATGAATTACATGAACGATTATCCAACGTCGGCTTGGTTGACGCCAAAACTCCCGCCGCAAATCGTGGTATTGGTGCATTTATTGACATGTATATCGCACGACAGCCGGATTGCCAACGACAGACATTGATCAATATGCTACAGGTCAGGCGTTGGCTGGTAGATTTTTTTTGTGAATCAAAGGATATTACAGAGATAACTTCGACAGACGCTAATGAATTTCGGTTGTTTATGATTAAGTCTGGGCTTGCAGAAGCCACTTACCGGCGACATCTCGGTCGTTGTCGGCAGCTATTCAAGGCGGCAATAAAATTGGGTATTTTTCGCGGAGAAAACCCATTCGCGGATATGGCGGTAACTGTCCGGGCGGATAAAGATCGGCAATTTTTTGTGTCTCGCGAGTCTGCAGACAAGCTTATTGCGGCCTGTCCTGATAGTCAATGGCGGTTGATGGTAGCATTGAGTCGGTACGGTGGTATACGCACGCCGTCGGAAACGTTATCCCTTAAATGGAGCGACATAAATTGGGATCATAATCTTATCCGCGTCCCAAGCCCCAAGACAAAGCGGTACGAAGGCAAAGACTGCCGTCACATTCCAATATTTCCTGAACTGCGTCGGCCCTTAATGGATGTATTGGAAGAAGCCCCCAAAAATGAAGAATTCATCATCACGCGGTATCGTTCGCCGTCACAGAACCTACGAACCCAGCTGTTACGTATCGCCCACCGAGCCGGTGTGACGCCCTGGCCTAAGTTATGGCATAATATGCGCGCATCGCGACAAACCGAATTGGCCGAAACCTTCCCACTACATGTAGTATGTAATTGGATAGGCAACAGTCGGGCTGTGGCACAGGAGCATTATTTAACGGTGACCGATGCCCACTTTCAGAAAGCCGTAGGCCAAGCCACACCGCCGTTGACAACGGTGGTGCAAAATCCGGTGTTGCAAGCGTCGGAAAGCAGCGGCAATGATCTGAATCAGGCATCCACGGAATATGAAAAAGCCGCCATTTGCAGCGGCTTGCAATTACATTCAAATATTGACATATCTAAAATTGCCCGGGACAGGATTCGAACCTGCAAGAGCTTGCGCCCACCAGCACCTCAAGCTGGCGCGTCTGCCAATTTCGCCACCCGGGCGATTGCGCAGCATCTTGCCATAAACCGGAAAGAACCTCAAGTGTTCTCCGCGCAAAAGCGAATCGGGAAGTTACGCACCGTGCCGCTGTTTACGCATCGTGCTCTAACGGATGCCATATTCCGCCCGGAATCGCTAAAGATGAACGAACATCAGATTGGGATAATAATACGATATTGCGAATAAATACGAAATTTTGGTGTTTTCCCTGATTTTATTGGCCCTGCGCATCCGATAATCTCATCAGGTGCCCATGATAATTTTCGGCATGAGATGTTGTTTGCCGGGATGAGGCGCTGATTCATCGTGAAGGAGCGCGATACCATGCAGGAATACGAGACACTCAAACAGTTGGTGGAACAGGTTGCCGAAGACATTGCAAAGGCTGAAGGCGGCAATAAAAATGCGGGAACGCGCGTACGCAAGGTCATGCAGGAAGTCCGGCAGGCGGCACAGGGCATTCGCGTAAAGATTTTGGAATTGCGCGGCGCGCCGCAGGAATCAACGGCGGGTGAAACCAGCGCACCGCAGGAGTAGCTCCGCGGATCGCTGCTGGTTTAACATCCAGCTTCCGTTGCTATGAAAAGACCGCACAACGCATCGCCGTGCTCCCATCCGATATACGACTGGGGGCACGGCGGGCAATTTTGGAGGTGCCGTCTCGCCTCGCTTTCATTGCGAATGCGGAATTGGTTATAATCATTTTCTGGTGTTGGCACGCGGTGCGGTCGCCGTGCGCAGAAAATCAGGATAATGGATTGACTCCAACTCCGCAGGCATGGATGGCGGCTCGGGCATGTTCAAGATACTTACCTGTTTGATCGCTTTTTTTATAACAGCGGGACTGCTGTTTGGAATCCGTCAGATGCGGCTTGATTTTACCAGCCAGTCCGCCGAAATCTCCGCGCAAATCGCCCGACATAAACAGATACTATGGGATCAGCAGACGAAAATTGCCGCCGATACCAATCCGCGGGCGCTGACCGCCAAACTAAGGGCCTTGCGGAGCCGAAATGCCACAACGCAATCGTCGGCATCTGCGGGCGGTATGATGATTTACGCAACGCCGGTCTTTAAGTCGCCCTGAAATTGGCTGGCTTGCCGGATTGCATTGGAATAAGAGTGTCAGATGGCCAATAAAGGCGATGGCTTGTGCGGATACGGCTGTGGTCAATTCACGCCGCGGCGCGGTGGAAGCCGGCGGCCAGTTGGCCGGGGCGACCAAAGAAAACAAGACGTGAATGATGCACAGGCCCCAAGTGACGATGATAAAATAATAGACAGGTAATTTATGGCGGATCAGGGAAACAATCAGAACATGGCGTTGCGACGGGCGGATCGCCTGTCCACGGTGGTGCTGCTGTTTTCAGCCCTGCTGCTGATCGGCCTTGCGGGTCGCGTCATGTGGTTGCAAACCCATGTCACGCGGGCCGATGCAGGCAGCCTGCATTCGCAACATGATGTGCGCGTTACGCTCATGGCGCGACGGGCATCGATTTACACCGCTGATTCCACACTTATTGCCGGCAGTGTGCGTGTGTACAACATGTTCGCGGATCCAGGATATATTTTTGATCCCAAGGGCACGCTTAATGCGTTGGCCGGTTCGCAATTGGTGGCGGCGCGTCACATCATGGCCCGCGCCATGGCGCGGGCGCTGGATGAAAATCAGACTGATTTTCTGCCCTGGCTTAAAAGCCGATTGTATTATGCCAACGGCAGCCTGCGGCGGTTTGTCTGGTTGAAACGCGGCGCCAATTATGCCTTTTATCATCATTTTGAAACCATCAAACATGGTTTGCTGGCAAAATCGCGGCAGGCCATGCGAGATCATCATCCGGTATTGGCGCAGGAATATTTTCATGCGTTGGATGGGATCGGCTTTATTCTCTCCACGCGGCGCGTTTATCCGTTGGGAGATTTTGCCGGGCAGGTAATCGGTTTTGCCAATTCGGAACGCGGACTCAACGGATTGGAGGAACAACTAAATTCGCTGCTGGTGGGACGCAGCGGGCAGGCGGTTTATGTGAAAGACGCCGCGGCGCGGGCCTTGTGGATCAAGAAAAAGGGTTATCGCCTGCCCAGCGACGGCATGCGAGTTTGGCTTACACTGGATACCACAATTCAACAAATTGCCCAGCATGAGCTTGACAAGGCGGCCAAGCAGTTCAAACCGCGCAGTTCGGTGGCCATTGTCATGAATCCATGGAATGGCGATATTCTGGCGATGGCCAATTATCCGGAACTGAATCCCAACGATTATCAAAAAACGCCGCCGAATTTCTGGCGCAATCGCGCCGTAACCGACCCGTACGAACCTGGATCGGTATTCAAGCCTTACAATCTTTCCTGGGCGCTAAAAAACCATGTCGTGACGCTCAATACGGTTTTTGATACCTACAATGGCCGCTACCGCGATCCTACCGGACGACTGATTGAAGATGTCGGCGGTTGGCCGAGTCTTACGGTTGAAAATATCCTGGTCTACTCCAGCAACATCGGCATGACGCAAATTGGATGGAAAATGGGAATTCCGATGGAATATCAGGCCATCCACAGCTTTGGGTTCGGGCAAATGACCGGTTGTATTCTCCCGGGTGAATCACCGGGAATGGTACGGCCGGAATCGCAATGGACCAAAGGCATGGAGACCAGCGTGTCTTTCGGTTACGGCATTGCCGTTACGCCGCTGCAACTGGCACGGGGCCTGTGCGCCATTGCCAACGGCGGCTGGTTACCGACGCCCCAAATCATCAAGGCGGTGGAAGTCAGTCCCGGCAAGCTCGAAACCTGGTCCCAGATTGCCGGACCGCAGCCGTGGAAAAAAATTGTTCCCCGCCACACCGAAGAACTTGTCCGCACCGCCATGGAGCAGGTGATGGTGCGCGGTACCGGCCAATACGCCATTTCGCCGCTGTATCGGTTGTTCGGAAAAACCGGCACGGCCAACCTGGCCATCGCCGGGCAGGACGGCTACCACGCCCATCAGTACAACGCCACATTTATCGCCGGCGGTCCGATGCCCGATCCACGCCTGATCTGCGTGGTGTGTGTGCATGAACCAGATCCGCATTTAGGTCATTTCGGCGGAACTGTGGCCGGTCCGGCATGTTCGGCGATTCTAACGCGATCATTGCAGTATTTGCAGGTGCCGCCTGATCAAGGCCCGAAGACCGATCCGTGGTGGGGCAAAGAGGCACTGTTAAAGCGACTCAAGGGATTGAGCCACTGATGATGAAGCTAAGTAAGCTGTTGGATAGCGTGCCAATTCCATTTATTAAAATGGATGGCAATGATGCGCTGGTTGATCCCATCATTTCCGGTGTGACTGAAGATTCGCGTACCGTCAAGCCGGGGGATTTGTTCGTAGCCAAGCCGGGAAGTAAAAAAGCCGGTCAGGACTTTATCACCGATGCTCTTGCGCGCGGCGCGGCAGCCATTCTCACCGATCAACCGCAAAGCGTGCCGGCCGCTGGATTGGCTGCGGTAATCGGGTGTGACGCGCCCGCGGTGGCGCTGGGGTATCTGGCGCAGGCGATTCTTAACTTTCCCGCGCGTGAGATGAACCTCATGGCGATAACCGGAACCAACGGCAAAACCACCACAACCTATCTCATCCGCAGCGTCATGCGCAACGCCGGAATCACCTGCGGACTGATTGGCACGGTTGAACTTGATGACGGGAAAACTGTTCTTGAAAGTCCGATGACCACGCCCGGACCCGTGGAACTTGCCGCCCTTCTGGCGCGAATGCGGGATAACGGCGTGCGGGCCGTGGCGCTTGAGGCCAGCAGTCATGCGTTGAGTCAAAACCGTCTGGCGGGTCTGGATGTGCAAGTCGGCATGTTCAGCAATCTCACCGGCGATCATCTTGATTACCACGGCACCATGGAAAATTACGCGGCGGCCAAGGCCCGGCTTTTTGAGGCGCTAAGCCCCAACGCTTTTGCCGTCATCAACGCCCAGGACCCATACAGCATCCGCATGATCCGTGATTGCCCCGCCAAAAAAATATCGTATGGCATCGACTGTGCCGCCGATTTGTCCGCGCAGATCATGACCATGAATTCCGCCGGTATGACATTGGCTCTGCGCACGCCGGATGGCCGGAACCTGACGCTGAACACCGGTCTGGTGGGGCGGCATAATGCGCAGAATCTGTTGTGCGCCATGGCCGCGTGCCATGCCGCGGGCGTGGCGTGGGAGCATATTATTTCCGGCCTGCAAGCCGGTGATGTTGTTCCCGGCAGATTGCAGAGAGTGGTGCCGGCGAATCTGCGCAGCGAGGATATTCCATTTACGGTACTGGTGGATTACGCGCACACGCATGACGCGCTGGAAAACGTATTGCATGTTGTGCGCGGCTTTACCACCGGGAAAATTATATGCGTATTCGGCTGCGGGGGTGATCGCGACGCCACTAAACGCCCGAAAATGGCCGCGGTGGCCCAGCGACTGGCGGATACCATCATCGTCACGGATGACAATCCACGCACGGAAGGTTCATCGGCTATCATAGAGCAGATCATGCGCGGCTTCTCCGGGGATTTGGGAAGCCGCGTTGCCGTGATTGCAGATCGCGCCAGTGCCATTCGTCGGGCTGTTGACCTGGCGGAAAGGGATGATGTGGTGCTGATTGCGGGCAAAGGACACGAAAACTACCAGATCATCGGCACAAGCCGCTATCATTTTGATGATGTGCAATGCGCCGGCGAAGCAATTTACGCGCGGTTGGGACTTTTGACGAACGGTACAAAATGAAGCCATGGCCATTTCAACAAATTCGCCGAGTGACGCTCAGCCGCTGGCTGGCGCGCGGCACGCGTGAATTCACGGGCCGGGTAAGCACGGACAGCCGTGATCTGCAACCCGGTGATTTATTCATCGCGATCATCGGGCGGAATTTTGACGGTCATGATTTTATTGCCGCGGCCATGGAATCAGGTGCGGCGGGAATTCTGGTTTCCCGCCCGCCCGATGCGGCAATCCTGGCCGCTGCGACCGCGGCATCCGCGACCATTCTGCAATGTGATGATACGATCCGCGGCTTAAACCGCCTGGCCGCGGCTTATCGGCGTGAATTGCGGGCCAAGGTCATAGCGGTCGGTGGGTCCAACGGCAAAACCACCACCAAGCAGATTATTCATGCGGTGCTGTCGCGGCGTTTTTCCGGCGTGGCGAGTCCGAAAAGTTTTAACAACAACATCGGTCTTCCGTTGACATTGTTGTCGGTTCAGCCGCAGCACGAATATGTGGTTCTGGAAGTTGGTACCAACGCGCCCGGAGAAGTTGAGGCGCTGGGGCAGGTGGCAACGCCGGATATTGTGGTCATCACCGGAGTGGGGCTGGAGCATCTGGAATTTCTCACGGATATTCAACACGTGGCGCGGGAAGAGGCTTCCCTGGCGCGGTTTGTTACCCCGGATGGCATACTGCTGTTAACCAATGATTCCCCGGAACTGCTTAACGCCTTAAGATTAACCCGCGGCCCGCGCTTTACCGTCGGCAATGCGGGTTCCGGCGCGGATATGGAAGCCACGGAAATTCGTGAGGCCGTCACCGGGACCGATTTTATTGTTAATGGTCGCACGGAATATCATCTGCCGCTGCTGGGGCGGCACAATGTGTTCAACGCCATGCTGGCAATCGGCGTGGCGCGGCGACTGGGGCTGACCGATGAGGAAATTCACGCGGGAATCGCGGCGGTAAAACCGGCATCCATGCGCCTGGAACCCATGCACATCGGCGCGCACTTGATTATTAACGATGCGTATAATGCCAATCCGACAAGCATGGCGGCGGCCATTAAAATGTTCGCCACATTGCCCCTGGCCGATGCGGCCGCCGGTCCGCGCCGCAGAGTGTTGATTCTCGGAGATATGCTGGAGTTGGGGACGGGATCGGATGAGCTGCATCGGCAGATGGGACGTCTGGCGGCGGAAAACCCCATCGATCTTCTGATATTGGTCGGCCCGCTGATGCTTCATGCGGCTGATGAAGCGCGGCGCAAAGGGATGGCCGTTCATCATTTCATGGACGTTGCGGCCGCCGGAGCAACGGTTCCTGAACTGCTGGAAAAATCCGATGCGATACTGCTCAAGGCGTCGCGGGGAACACGATTGGAAAAGCTATTGGACGTAATGGGTCCGCGGGAACAAATTTCCGCGACCCGGATGTAAAGCGATATCCGGAGGAGCGTTACTTTTGCTGTATCTGTTATACACATGGATGGCGGGACATCATTGGCTGCCGGGCCATTGGCCCATCGACGTGGTGATATTCCGCTCCGCCCTGGCCATTATTTTCAGCTTTCTGCTGGTGCTGGTCGCCGGCAGGCCGACCATTGAATGGTTGCGCCGGCAAAAACTGGGCGATCAGCCGGAGTTCAATCATGCCCAGATCAACGCCTTGACCAGTGCGAAGGCCAATACCCCCACGATGGGGGGCATGCTGATTATCGTGAGCATTTTTATCACCACTCTGATTTTCGCCCGCCTGGATAATTTTTATGTCCGCATGGGACTTTTATGCCTGGTCTACCTGGGCACGCTGGGGGGCGTGGATGACTGGCTGAAACTCACCGCCAAGCGCCGGGTTCCGGGCAGCCGCGACGGTTTGTTGTGGTGGGAGAAAATAGTTTTTCAGATTGGTCTGGGCGTGCTGCTGGCGTTGTTTATCTACTACCACGGCAAATATGATCAAGCCCATTATCTGAACTGGCCGTTTTTACCGCGCGATATTGTTTTGCCCACATGGCTGTTTGCCATTATTTCTGTCGTGGTTATTACGGGAACCAGCAATGCGGTCAATCTGACCGATGGCATGGATGGCCTGGCCAGCGGCTGTATGGCCATTGTGGCCTTTGCATTTATGATCCTGGCTTATGTGACCGGCGACGCCCGCTGGGCGGCCAACTTGCATTTCAATCATATTCGGGATGCCGGTGAATTGGCCATTATCTGCGGATCGATCACCGGTTCCTGTCTGGGTTTTCTCTGGTACAACTGCAACCCCGCGCAGGTATTCATGGGAGATACCGGGTCGCTGGCGCTGGGGGGGGTGGTGGGTTACGTTGCCATTGTGATTCGACAGGAACCGATGTTGCTGCTGGTGGGGGGGATATTTGTGATTGAAGCTTTAAGCGTGATGATTCAGGTTGGATATTTTAAAGCGACACACGGAAAAAAAGTTTTCCTGTGCAGTCCCATTCATCATCACTTTCACCTTAAAGGCTGGAGTGAACCACAAATTGTCGTGCGGTTCTGGCTGCTATCGGCGCTATTTGCCGCCATGGCATTGGCTACCGTTAAGCTGCGGTAGTGCCCATTGCGTTGCACCGCCGGCCGGTATTCCAATGGCTTATTTTGCCGTCAAGCGCGCGGTTTTCACCGCTTGCGTCAGTTCCACCGCCGCCTGGCGGATCGCGTTGAAATCTCCCGATGCCAGGGCGGCTTTGCTTACCAGCGATGAGCCTGCGCCAACGGCCACCGCGCCGGCGGCAATAAATGCGCCGGCGGTTTTGGCGTCCACGCCGCCGGTTGGTGTAAGTTTCAGATACGGCATGACCGCCAGCAAATCTTTAAAATACCCCGGCCCCAGCGTGGTTGCCGGGAATACCTTTACGACATCCGCGCCGGCATTCCACACCCGGAAAATCTCGGTTGGCGTATAGGCTCCCGGAATGCTCACCGCGCCCAACCGGCGCGTGGTTTCCACAATGGCCGGATCAAATATCGGCGATACCACAAACCGCGCGCCGGCATGAATGGCGGCAGCGCATGTGGCGCTGTCTAAAATCGTGCCGACACCCAGACATATTTTATTGCCAAACGCATCGGCAATATGCTCAATAACGCTGATGGCCTTCGGTGTGCTCATGGTAATTTCAATGCCCGTTACGCCGCCTTCCGCCAAGGCTTCCACCAGGGGCTTCACTTTTGCCGGTTCCGGTGCCCGAATCACGGCCACAACGCCACAGGCTGATAACATCTCAATGGTACTTTCACGACTCATGACACAATTCCTTAAAAAACTCCGGCAATTTCAGGGCCTTTATGGCATGAAACTTTACGCGAAATTCCGCGCTTGAGCCAGCGATGTGCATTTTAATTAGGAACGCAAAAGGGACGCAACCACTTCGACGGTAAACAACCGACGTTAATTGGTTGGTCTAAAACACCAACCCTGGTTTAGGTTGTAATCGCTCTTCGTTCGTACTTGAAAATCTCCGCCCCATCGCAACACGGTTCATTGCTTCGACAGAATATGCCGGAGTGAAAGAAGACGGACGAAACCGCTGATGACGCCGATGGGCGCAGATCAACCACGGAACATCTGCGAACATCCGCAGAATCTGCGGTTCAGAACAGGGATTGTTCAAGCAACAACCGGGTTGTGACGGCGTGGGGCCGAAAGATACCATCCGCTTTGTTGCCGGCTTGCGCCTACGCCGCGCATTCCCGGTAAGAGCGCAAAAGAGGCGCAACCACTTCGACGGTAAACAATCGGCGTTAATTCGGTGTTCTATAACCTTGGGCCGGGGTGTACTTGTTCTTCGTTCGTATTTCATTTGCCCAGCCCGGCCCCCATGGCAAGGCAATGGTATGGCCGATATTAATATTATCCCGTGCAGTTGCCTGAAACGCATTCTCCATGCAGAATACCGGTATGCACGATGTAAAATCAGGTAATAAGGATATATCCGGGCAAATATTGCTGGCAAGCGCAGCGGAACTGACCGCATTATGCCGACGGCTCAAAGCTGCAGGCTCATTCGGGATTGATACCGAGTTTATCGGTGAAACGTCCTACACGCCGATTCTCTGCCTGATTCAGATTTCAATGGGTTCTGAAGTGCAACTTGTGGACCCCATGGCACTGGATGATCTTTCCCCGCTGCTGCAACTGGTTTGCGACCCGACGATTCAAAAAATCTGCCACGCCGGAGAACAGGATTTGGCCATTCTGGCCCAACGGGCCGGCGCTCGCCCCGCCAACGTGGCCGACACGCAGGTTCTCGCGGGCTTGATTGGACTGGGCTATCCGCTTTCCTATGCCAAACTCGTTGAATATTTCCGCGGTGTAACTCTTGCCAAAGCGCACACATACAGCGCCTGGGACCGCCGCCCTCTGACCCATGCCCAGCATGAATATGCCATTGATGATGTTAAATATCTCTCGGACATTTACACCGCCATTTCTGAGCGCCTTGATTCGCTGAACCGGCAGGCGTGGGCCAAAGCGGCGTGTGAGGAACGTTGCGACGCGGCGGCCCGGCCGACTGATCCGGAATTGGCCTATCTTAAAATCAAAGTACCGCGCAGTTTAAATGCCATGCAGCTTGCGGCGCTGCGGGATTTGTGCGCGTGGCGCGAGCAACTGGCCTTTGAACATGATCTGCCCGCCCGCACCATGCTG
>JAJYZY010000216.1 GCA_021799715.1 Planctomycetota bacterium
GAAGCACCCCGGCGTAATAGGTGGACTTGCCCGCGTGGCTAATATGCCGGCGCAGGGCATCAAGCTGCAAGGCCTGCCAGCGTTCTACCGGCCAGAATAAATGCCCGCCGACCTGCCCCGTGCGTCTTTTGTCTGATCTATTACCTGATGTGCGATTGTTCTTCACAGGGTGTCCCTCATACTATTTTGCGTCAAAGTTTATAGTTAAAAGCAAACAATCGCCAGCATCCCAGATAATTACCTTGTGCGGAACATAGCCACGCTGATAGTGCAAATATTGCATTTCAAGGTTCTGTCGCCAATGGAGCAGACGGCAATACCGCAACTTTCCAGCCGGCCCGGCAAACAGATAACGTGTCTGATGAAGGGTTCCGGAAAGTAAGTGCGTGCCACGACGGAAATGTTTCAACCGCAATGCCGCCGCTACAGGCAAGCGCAGCGCCAAGGCGGTATCCACCCCAATTTGCCGCGCCAAAGTTTTCGGAAAAGCTCCGGCTTTGTGCAGGACCTGACAACGGTTTGCCTCAACCCGCACGTCACAAAGCAGTGTTCCAAATTCTGACGCACAGGTAACGCGCAGCGTGTGTGGCGATTTCCCATTTATTCTGCCGATCATGCTGATGCGATGACCGCGCCAGTCCAGGGCTGCAAAAAATTGCCGATCCCATCGTCGTGGAAATTTCGACAATGCGCGATGCGCCGCCGCCGCAGTTGGCGCGGGAGCCATGGGAGGGCGATAGGCCCGCGGCGGTCGCACATTGCAACAGCCTGCCAATAGACCGATCACCAGCATCACCATCGCCAGCACCACGATGATTCGCCACGCATTTAATATCTTCAGGTAAATCCCTCTGCTTTTGGGCGCTGCCGGTGGATTAAGAACAATCCTTACCAGGGGTCCCACGACAAAATAACTCGCCAGATACCCGCCCAGAATTCCAGCCGTCAGCGTCATACCAATCCAATGCAGAACAGGGTGACTTGCCAGAATCATTGCCGCTGTGCCCAGAATCGTGGTTGCGGCGCAGAGGAATGTCGCGGAATTCCGATTTTGCATCATGCCGCCGCCGGGCCGCAGAGATGGATCGCTGGCGGCATAGATGCCATAATCCACAGCCACCCCCATGGTAAAAAGTATTGGTACCAGACAAAGAAGGTTTAAGCCGCCGCCCCACCACTGCGCTACGCCCAACAGCCAGATAAAACCGATGCCCAGGGAAAGTGCGGCGATCGCCGCAATATCCAGCCGCCGAAAATAAATCCACATGGGAATTAAAATAAACAGTATCACCCAGGGGAATAATCGCCTGGCTTCCAACTGGGCATGATGCGATGCATTCAGATACAGCACCTGCCCGCAGATGATGGAAACGCCGGGAACATCATGCCGTACATCGGCAGCCCATCGCGTGGCGAGCTTTGGCGACAGAGATGTATTGAGCTGCACGGATGAAGAAATGGAAATGTCATGCGGGCGAATATTAATTACGCCGGGAAACAAAGTTGCCGGTGATTGCTGTAACCGATGCAACGCGGAGGGAGCACTCTGCGCCACGTGCCAGGACTTTAATGCGCCTTGAAACGCGCTAGCCCGCAAGCCATTGGCCAAGGCGGCATGCGACACGAGCGCCCGGTCATGCTCTATTTGTTCCGACGTAAAAAATGACCGCCACGCGGTTAATCGCCGTTGCGCGAGATGGGTATCGGGAAGAATGGCCGCGGCCGTGGTATACCCCGCAATTAATCGTTTAGCTTGCAGCACGCCAAGCAGGTGATCTAACGTGTGCAGTTCCGTTAAGGCCCCGTCCGCGGACGCCTGGTGAATTGTAATCACACCTGATTGCCGCAAATGCCCCCACACAGAGGAAAATTCGGCCTCGTCATGTTTAAGGGCCGCGGACGAACCATCTAAGGATTGCCCGTTAGCCGTAAAACCCACCGCCAGTGCCCGACTGCCAAGCCAAAGCGTTATTAAGGCAAAACCAAGCAGTCCCAATGGCTTAATTAATCGGCGATGGCCCGCAGGTGCGGCGTTGTGAAGCGCTTTGAGTGTGTGCGCCCTGGGACTGCTTACCCAGGCTCCCAGATAAGCCGGCAAAACCAGAAAAGTTACCAGCCAGATACAGCCGGTGGCACCGGCGATAAAAAGTCCCAACGTCCGCAACCCCGGGGCTGAACTGGCGGCCAGTGCTCCGTAGCCCGTCATGCTGGTACATACACTCATGGATATGGGACCAAATAGATCTCTGGCCGCTAAAGCCGGCATATCCGCCTGGTAGTGCCCAACCTGATCGGCCCGCCGCTGCAGTGCCGCAATAAGCTGTATGCCGTAATCGGTCGTGGCTCCGCACAGCAATCCATCAAACCCCAGAACGATGAGCGGAATATGCAGGCTCAATAGACCCGCAAGGCCCAATGCGGCACCCAGCCCCACCATGGGCGGAATCATGCAGACAACCACCGAACCGATGCGGCGGAAATACCACGCGATAACCCCGGCCACCAGCAGCGATCCGACCATTGAAATCATTTTCAGATCACGCTTTACCAGCCGTTGATTCTCAACAAAATTACGATAAGGCCCCACGATCCAGACGCGTAAAGCGGGCATGTGCTTTTTTACCGAACCAATCGCAGAGCGAATGGTGCCGAGCATTTTTTCAGACGCCGCGACATTCTCCGGTCTGAAGGGAGGCACCAGGATCATCATCGCGTGGCGGCCATTGCTGCTCACCAGCAGCGGGCCGGAAAAGTGTGATCCCGCCCCCGCATGAACGGATTTAAATTGCGCCAGCAGCAGTTGCCGCATATCCAATGGATCAGCCTGCAATTCCGCGGCAACCATTTGCCCGGCCGGTCCCGCCATTTTCCGCACTTGCCGGTGAAAATAATGATCCAGCCAGTGTGCGGACAACCGATGGCGAAGCGTAATGAATTGCGGCCGTGTAAGGAGAATTGGCGCGATATTCTGTAAATCCGCCTGTACTTTGAGTTGCTGCGATACCGGCGCGCCGTACCAAAGTTTGGAAAACACGTGGGAGTTTTTCAGGTCTTGCGCCAGCAA
>JAJYZY010000060.1 GCA_021799715.1 Planctomycetota bacterium
CCTTCCCATGATGTCAGCCAGCCGCCCCAGCGTTGAACCGCCAATAAGCATCCCCAGAAATGTCGCCGCCAATATCAACCCAATGGCCACCGGCCCCAGATTCAACTGTGGTTTGATTTCAATAAGCGCAATGGCCACCATGAAATTGTTGTAGCCTGATAGAAATAACCCGAGAAATGCAATCAGCATAATAGACTGCACATCGCAGCCCGGACCGGATTGCTCAGCGCATGGTTGATTGCACGCGATCTCCGACTTCATACCCAACGTTCCTTTAACAACTTCCGACACACCAGCCATCCAACCTGGTTTCCGCGACAAACATTATACGGAGAAATACGGGCCACTCGATGCGATGACGACGCAACTCCGCATAAACGACCGTCCAGGTTCCGTCACTTGAACTCGCATAGCCACCCCAGTTCCGCCCAATTGGCAAACCAATGTCGGACCATCCCGGCCCAATCGCGGGTGGGTTCCGCCTCCATCCATCGCGGCAAGGCCCGCGCCACCGCTTCCCGCACGGACAAGCCCTGATCCATAAACTCCAGCAATATAAACGCCGGCTCCTCCATGCGCTTAAAAAATACAACGTTTTTGAAGCGATGCACGGCCAGAAAAATCCGCCCGCGCTTCGGCAGTGACCTTCGCCGTGTGACGATTTTTCTCCGTTTGCCTTCAGCGGCTTCAGTGTGCATGGCGGATTCTTTTTTTAATGCAATCGCAAATTCATCAAGCTCAAAATTCAACCGCAACAGCGAGATACAGGACTGAAGCTTGATTCGCAATTCGGCGGCATCCCGCCCGACCAGGTTTTTTGCGTCCAGCGCGGGAAGTTCCCCTGCATCGAAGGCTTCGATTTGCGCAAACTCGAATTTGGCCATATCCAGCGCCATCGCCAGTCGGTTGTCGGCCCACCGCGGATGCCGTGTTAAAAACGTTCCAATTTGCCGCCCCAGATTCCGCAACTGAAACGAGCGGGATGGATATTCGGCCAGATAAGCTCCGCACATGCCGAGAAATTTCTTTTCCCCCAGCACAGCGCGCAGGCCGGGAAAATCATCGTATAAGCAATCCAGGAGCCGAAACCAATATTGACGGTTGTAAATTTCCAGGCGTTCAAAACTGCTTAAGCGATCATTGGGCCGGATGAACTGCCGCGCAATTTTGGAAGTGGCCGTTCTGTCCAACCAGGTCTTCCGCATACTGAATGTTGGCGTTAATTTACGGCTTACGGCCTTAAACATCACCGCCTGAAGGGCGCGCAAATCACTGCGGGATTTTATTAAACCCGGCACAGTCGGACATTGCTGTTTAAGCGGTGATCGCAGCCGCCCTGTTTTAATGGACTTTGGCATGGGTGCCTCCCGTATTTTGTGCGGCCGCCAGGAAACGATTGGCCTTCAGGGCCTCGCCGTGCACTTCCTCGAAGGATGGAATATGTGAATCCCATTCCAACAAGGTTGATGTCGGCCCGCAGCGTTCAATGGCACGCGAATAGAGTTTCCAGACCGGGTCCAAAACCGGATGATCGTGGGTATCAAGAATATATTTTTCAAACTTGGAATGCCCGGCAATGTGTATCTGCCCCACGCGCTGGTGGGGGATATTATCTATATAATTATTGGGATTGAAATTGTGATTTTTAGACGAGACATAAATATTGTTGACATCCAGAAGAATCCCGCAATCCGCCCGTTCCACTACCTCCGAGAGAAATTCCCATTCAGTCATTTCCGATTGGTGAAATTCCGCGTAGCTGCTGACATTTTCCACGCAGATCGGCACTTCCAGAAAATCCCGCGCCTGCCGGATTCGATCCGCCGTGATTTTGGCCGCACCAAACGTGTACGGCATGGGCAACAGGTCGTGGCTGTATGTGCCGTCCACGCTCCCCCAGCATAAATGATCCGAAAGAAATGGCGTTTTTGTCCGTTTAACCAGCGTCTTGAGCCGCGTAAGATGCTCCCGATTCAGCGGGTCCGCGGATCCGAAATACATGGAAACGCCGTGCTGCACCACCTGATATTGATCCAGAATCCGATCCAGAATTTCCAATGGGCGGCCGCCATCAACCATATAATTTTCCGAGATGATCTCAAACCAGTCCACCGCGGGCTTCCGGGAAAGTATGTGGCTGTAATGCGGGATGCGCAGGCCGATGCCGATGCCAAGATCGGTATAGCCGTTATGACGATTTTTCGGCATGGATCATACCACCGTTAAAAATCTGAAAAGGGGGACAGGACATTGGACTGCCTGTCCCCCCGAAATCCATACATTTTGCCTGGTTCACGTTGTCGCCGGAACACAATTCCGGCCAATGCAACACATTACAACCGACCAATTAAGCCGGCGTTTACTGGCCGCCCGTGGTATTTGGATTTTTCGGCATGGTGGTATTGCAGCCGCCCTGGCCCTTGCAGGAATTTTTACCCACGCAGCTATGTGTGGCGGTTTTGCAACCTCCCTGGCCCTTACAGGCATTCATTCCCTTGCACGTATGCACGCCCCAGGCCATGTCGGCCATCGGCGAGGCCGCGGTTCCGGCCAGGCCGGTTTGAACCGCGGCGGCAGGAGCGGATGATTCGGCCAACACGCCGACATTGGCCGATGCCGCCTGGGTGGTGCCCACCAGCAAGCCTGATACGGCGGCTGTGGCGAGGATGGAAACGACCGTGGAAACTGGTTTTTTTGTATTCATTTCGAATACTCCTTAAAAGAGAAAACATTTACTGAGTTCATGCCATCAGACATCAACAACAACTTGGTCGTATGCCATGGTAATTTCTTACACTGGTAAAAGAATTTTGAGTCACTGTTCACAACCCGGGCCCCATATGCCCCGCCCCGAACCGTATCGAAAACTGGTTTTGAACCGCAACGTCCACAGCAGCCCGATGCGGAAGCATCACGGTTGTTCGCGGGGCGGCGTATGATTGCCGGAATTCAACTTCATCCGTGGCACTTGGCACCAATCATGCCGGACCGGGCTGTGGCGAAAATTAACACATTCTTTCGCATCCAACTTGACGCTTCCGCATCAAGCTAATCCGCACCAACATTTTCATGCGGGAGTGGCACGGCTGATCGGCGAGAAGCGCCATGGTTATGAAGTTGTTCAGGTTCTATTGATTACTCATCGGCGTGACGAGTTTTCACAGTTGTGGCCCCGTAAATGGTTACCATGATGGTTTCCATGGCCGGTCCGGCAAATCGCGAATTCCGCATTATTGGATCATGTTTTTTATCTTCGCGCGGGCTTCCACTGAAAGCTTGTCATTGGTCGAATCGCTGCGGTCCGCGGCATCCCGCAACCCCAGGTGCCGGGCGGCGCTGTCAATAATTGCGAATTGCTTTTCCATAACCCGGCAGCCGGCGCATATCAACAGATGCACTGCGAGGGTGATGCGTTCCCAGCGGGTTAATCGCCCATCGCGGCGGCGGCAGGACATTTCCGCGGCCGCCCGGCAATTCAATACTTTTGGAAGTTTCAACATTCGCTAACCTTCCCCCGCCCTGGACTGCCCGATACCCTTTTTTTCCAGGCAATCCCGCATCCGCAGGCGGGCACGATGCAGCAACACGTATAGGTTGGTCGCACTGACACTTAAAGTCTTACAGACATCCCCGGATTTTTGCTCATCCATGACGCATAAGGCAAAGGCCTGCCGTTGGGATTCCGGCAACGCCTCCAGGCAGCGCTGAAGCGCCGGCAACAGTTCGGTTTCCATGGCGGAATCCGCCGGATCAACAGTCCAGCGGCGGGGGAATTTTTTCCATTTTCCCCATTGATTAAACATCCCCTCGACAACCGAATCCTCCGGCAGCGCATCGGTTTGATTCCGCTGCTGTCGGCGGAAATGGTCCATTATTTTGTGTTTTAATATTCCCACCAGCCAGGTTGCAAATTCGCATTGCCCCTTGAAATTTTCCTTTCCCTTCAACGCCGCGAGAAACGTCTCCTGCACCAACTCCTCGCAATCCGACCGATCCGTTATCCGCACACGCGCATAGCGATACAGCAGATCACCATATTGATCTACCCAAACCTCCGCCGGCGGCATAGCTTTTGACATCGCAACTTCTTGCATAGATGAACTGCCATCTTCGAAAAGGCGATTCAGGGCCTGTTGCCCCGTAAAATTTGCCGCACTCAACCGGCCAGAGGTCCATAATATCCTGTTTCTACAGAGCAGACAACGGGATTTGACCTCCTGCAAAATGGGATTCAATTGAGAAACAATTGCATTTCCCGTTTCGGGAAAGATCGTCGAAGCGTAGCAGTATCTCGCCACGGCCATGTAGCCTCCTCCAAGAGCCACGCCTCGGAGGGGGCGAAAGGGAACGCCGCCATTGCGGCCGTGCGCAACTGGGCGTCAGGCACGATACGATTCCAATTCATATCAAATCGTTTTCCCCGCATGAACATTCCCGCCAACCGTGGTGGCTTCCCGATAGTCAATCGGCCTAACGCGATCAGATCGCAATACCGTGTTAACTTATTATTTGCCGGAAGAGGCAACAGACTGCAATGTGCCGATATTTTCGGGCACACGGACGACAACGCAGCCGCTGTCCACTTCGTTATAGCACAGATTAAGGAAGTCAACGAATGAAGGTCGGTGAAGCAGATTATCGAAATGGAGCTAAACAACGCTTGTTGGAGGCTTCAATTTTATTACGGGAGGAACAGTTCGCGGGAAGTGTGTATCTGGCGGGACGCTCGGTGGAAGGCATGCTTCGTGCACTTATTTGGAAGGGCGACGGGGAGTATGTTACCGGCAAAAAATACCTTGAAACGGGCCATGACCTTCGAGAATTGCTGAGGTTGGTAAAAAATCTGGGAGCTTTGAGTGAGCATCCCGGCCGCGACTCCATTCAAGCCAACGTCCAGAAGGTCGGCCGGCTCTGGTGGAATAATATGCGATTTCTGTCCGATAGGAAGCTGCGTGATCATTGGTATAATATCGGTTAGATAAATGGCGGAGGAGCTTAAAGGCTGCCTCAACTGGATTTTACGATGCGTGCTCACAAATCATCAAACAATGCGAGGTTATATGCAACGCCATGAAAAATTAACCAAAGAAAAACTGGAGAATATCCTGACCAAGAGGCTCTCGCTGGTTGATCCGGAGTACCATTTGCAGAGGGTCGGAGGACGGCTGGTCGGCAACATTATCTCCCCGACATTCCGAAGGAAAAAAGACCATGTTCGTCAGGAACAAATCTGGAAGGCCCTTGAGGATGAACTCGGAGAACAGTCTGTTCGGAAGGTGGGCATGCTGCTTGCTTATTCGCCGGAGGAATGGAATCCGGACGCGCACTGAAAGCCCGAACATTCCAGGAATGATGCTGCCCCGCAGCAATAACGACACAGGCGAAAACAGGTTCCGTCAATTCACAATCACCCGTTTGCCCCATCAGCGACAAGCTTTTGGGGAGCCGCTCTATCAGAAAATTCAACATTGTTTTTCGCAACGGGGATCGCTCACCTTTGCCACTTCCAATCCACATGTTCCGCTTTACTCATGGCCTTGGCGGCCTGATGCAGACATTCCTGGCAGACCAGCTTTTCCGTTCGATCGGGATAGTGCCAGCGCGGCAGGGTGGGCGGAATGTTGATGCGCAGGCACAGCGTACATTGATACTTGCCTGAATCAGCTCGGGCCTCCACCAATGCTTTTTTAAGACATTCCAGGCATATCACCGAGCCATGGTGCCCTTCAATCATGGCGGATTGGCCATCCCAGTCGGTCTGGCAGAAATCGCAGGATATGACCACTCCATCTTGTTCGGTACGCTGCATGGTATTAATCCTAAATGCGAAACCAAAGCGATCCATGGCAAAAGCGGCCATTTTTGGTATATTAGGGCCTGTTAAAGGATTTGGCGAGTCACGATGGGCCAGGCTCCAAAGTGGCGGATTTGCCGGTCAATGCGCGGAGAAAAAAATGTCGGATAAGACTTTTCATACATCAGTGGTAACGCCGGAACGCATCATTCTTGAAACGCCCACCACTTTTGCCGTAGTACCCGCTGATGACGGCCTTTTGGGCATTCTGACCCACCGCGCCTCGATTACCACGAAATTATCCACCGGCACGCTGAAACTGGAAACACCGGATGGCGTGCATCAGTTTGTCGTTCATGGCGGATATGCCCAGATGAAAGATAACGCCTTGACCGTGCTTACCGAAGAAGCCATTCCGGAAGCTACCATTACTCCGGAATTCCTTCAGGCGGAACAGGCCAAGGCGGAGGCCATGCCCGATGGCGATATGCCAAATTCTAAAGTGCGGCAACAGGCGCTGGCACGCGTAGAGGCCATGCGCAAGCTTATGAATCAACGACAGTAAAATGCGGCGGTTTTTGCCCGCAACGCGTTCCAATGCATTTCACCTTGCGGGCCAAGGTTATGCCGGCGCTTTGGTAACCGCGCGCCGGAACACGCGCACGCGAATCGGCGAATAGAAATAATATTGCCATTCAAAGTACCAATTGAAGCGGAAAACTTTAATCAGCTTCCATTGCTTGCCAAGTTGCTTTTCCACGGCGGCGGTGGACAGTGGGCCGGTATGTATGTCCCCCATGCGATCCGCCAGCACCAGCGTGTGAAGTCCCTTATTCATGTGGGCCCAGCGGATAATGGATAACCAGCGGCGCGGGTCGTCGGGCAGAATTTCAAAACGCGGAATTTTGAACCATAAATTATTAGGTATATTCCAGACGGGCAGAAAATTCAGGGGTATGTGTTGCAATTCCAGCAAAGAAATCGCCGGATCATCTTTGGGATGGTTGGAAGCCTGGGAATACGCAATAAACATGCCGAGATGGTTCCTGGGATTGTAGTACCGGATAATCGGCCGGTTAATAAATGCCCATGGTTCACCCCGGCAAATCAGGTTGTTCGTCAGAGCCGAAGCCAGCATGATTGCGGTTATCATCGCGCCAACCAAAAAGCGCACGGGCCAAGTCGGCAGCCGGGCGACCGCCGCGCCCAGCCAAAGCACCCAGGCCACGGCCATAAACCCCATGTACCGCTGCAACCAGATTACATGATGCGGATACAAAGATAAGGGATTAGTCGGCGGTAACGATGCCAGGGCAAAATAGATTGTCGGCAGAAAAATCCACAGGCCGACATGCCACCACCGGCCGGGATATTTTTCCCGATTCGGCTGTTTATCCAGCAATCGCCTCCATGGAATCAGGCCGATAAGCAGAATGACAATTGTAAAAATTGCCGCATAAAGTTCCAGTTCCGCCAGCCACGGCAGTGTTCGCGTTGAGAGATGATTGTGATAATCCGGCCCAAGTTCATACCAATTTATAATGCGCTGCGTGGGTGGAAACATCGGCCAGAGGATGCCCAGAAGATTGATCGTGGGCGCACTAAGCAGCGTATGCCAATTAATAAGGTTATATCGGGGCAGCCAGCCGATGCCCATTCGTCCATGATGCGCCACCGCCCGATCCAGCCACGCGCTGTGAAACTTATACCACCCCGCCGTGCAGGCCCCCATCACGGCAACCGCGAACAACCAAATGGGCATATCCATTGCGCGGTGACGACGTTTGAGCAAAAGTATGATCAGTTGCACGGGAATTAAAAACCAGCCCAGAAGATCAAATGCGATTAAACCAATGCCGCTTAAGATGTAAAGCGGTGCCCATATCCAATGCCGCCCCTTTTGCCAGCGGAAAAATAGCGCCATATTCACGGTGACCATCAAATATAACGCCGAATACATTTTCAGATCACGGCTGTAATAAATCAGAAAGGGATTGACCGCTACGAGCAACATGATAAATAAAGCGGTTCGGCGCGATGTGAATTGCCGGGCCAGAAAGTAGGCCGCCGCCACATTCAGCGTGCCCAGCGCAGCACCGAGCGTTCGCAGGTAAGCGGGTGTGACGGCAACGCCGGGCGGAATGTGGAGCGTGACTTTCAGGAATTGCAGGTAAGTCCAGAGTGCCGCATACCAGCCGGGCGGAAATCCCTGCCCCCATAGGGAATTCAGCAGATATGTGAAATTTCCCGATACCCGCGACAAAGTCGCAGTTTCATCGCACCAGAAGGATTGTTCACTCAAATGCCAAAACCGGAGAAATGCGCCGCACGCAAAAACCGAAATAAATCCCAGCCAGAATAACACTCGCTTTCGGCCCGGTGTCAGCCGCGGGCGGCCGGGATGCGACAGCCCCTTCCGCGCTGAATCGGGTTGCTCCAACGGCGTGCGGGGCGCGCCCGCCGGGGCATCTGGTTTTGCAAGCTGGGGCTGATTCATAAACGGTATAACGCACGGACGCGGGTTTTGTTGTATGGCATCACATTTGAAATCAGACCCGAGTGACGGCGACCATCAAGCGTGAAAAAAAAGGCGACGGGCCGGCACTTTCGCGCTGCGCCCGCCGCCTTGCAATGTCATCGCGTCTGCGGTCAGTCAAAAACTTACAACACCAGTTTGGAGAGTTCCTGGTGAGCTGCGGTGACGCCGGCTCCGAAGGTAAAGGAATATCCCTGCTGTTTAAGCACTATTTCAATGGCGCTGATCACGCCGAGCGTATCAAACGCATCCACATAACCCATGTGGCTTAAGCGGAAAATTTTCCCTTCCATGGACCCCTGCCCGGCCGCGATGTGGATATTGAATTGCTTGCGCAATGCCCCGCGGAACGTTTTATCATCAAAGCCGGCGGGATAATGAATGCCCGTTACAGAATCCGATGGATTGCTGGAAAACACCTTCAATCCCAGTGCGGTGGCGGCGCTGCGGGTAGCGCGGGCGAAGGCCGCCGTGCGCTTCCAGACGTTTTCCATTCCTTCCTGTGTGATAAGCTCCAATGATTTATGCAATCCGCGCACCAGTGTCACCGCAGGCGTCCAGGGGACATCATTTTCCGCGAGACTCTTGAGATAGTGCGGCAGACTTAAATACAAATTGGGCTGGGACACAGATTCCATTTTCTTCCGCGCTTTTTCCGAAACGCTTAAAAACGCCAGTCCCGGCGGAAGCATCAACGCCTTCTGCGAACCGGTGACCACAATATCCACGCCCCATTCATCAGGCTTAACCGGAATAGCGCCGACGCTGGTTATACCGTCGGCAATTAATATGGCATCCGTTTTCCGAACGTGCGCCGCAATGGCCTGAAGATCGTTGACGGTGCAGGCGCTGGTTTCACTGTGGCACAACGTCACCGCGTCAAAAGTGCCCTTCGAAAGTGCGTCGGCAACTTGTTCGGGCGGCACCGCGTGGCCATATTCCGCTTTCAACTCCGTGATCTGGCATTTATTGCGCTTGGCAATGGTGACCCATCGCTCGGCAAATTTCCCATTGGAAAGACATAACACCTTTCCGCCCTGCGGGATCATGTTAATCATGGCGCATTCATAGGCCGCGGTTCCGCTGCCGGCGATGGTCACCACCGGATTGGCGGTTTGCAGCACCTGCTGCAGAAGTTTATTGACCGCGGCAAAGAGGGTTTTGTAGTCCTGCGTGCGGTGATGAAACACGGGGCGCGCCATTTCCAGAAGCACTTCTTCCGGCACGCTGGTGGGACCTGGGGTAAATAAACGCATACGATTCATTGAACAACTCCAGAATTCAGAAACACAATTCCAACCTGGCGGCCCAGCCGAATGCCTACCGCAGGCACCGGAATTACGCCGCCGAAACCATGCAATATAAGCGAAACCCAACGATTCTCAACCGCTTGAACCGCGGCATGTTAAAACGGCACGTTTTAAACGTTTAAAGCCAACAAAAAAAATAAGTCGCCGGAGCCGAAAATGGCTATACAAAGTCCCCACCAATACCATACAATGTTCAAGCGTGGCGAATGTTTTTCCATGAATGGAGTATTGATTATGCGCGTCACAAAGACAAAGTTTCTTCCCATTCTGGCCATGGCTGGATTATTGACCGGTTGCTCCGACGGCCCGACCACTCCGGTAACGCATGTGGACAGACAATATTTATCACAACGCTGCGACGATGCGGTTTCGGCATTTAAAGTATCGCGCCCCGGCATGGACAAGTGGATCAAGTCCGCGTATGCGTATGCGATTCTGCCATCCGTGGGTGCCGGTGCCATTGGTATTGGCGGGGCGTCCGGGCGGGGGGAAGTGATCCGCAATGGCGGCTTACTGGGTTATTGCAGATTAACGCAGGTAAACATCGGCGCCCAAATCGGCGGACAGGAATTTGCGGAATTAATACTTTTTCAAAACAAATACGCCCTGAGCCAGTTTGAAACCGGGCAGACCACGTTTGACGCGCGGGCGACGGCGGTGGCAGCGGCCAGTGGCGCTGGAACGGCGGCAAATTATCAATATGGCGTGGTGGTGTTTACACTGCCGCTCGATGGGCTGATGGTGCAGGCAGCCATCGGCGGGCAGCACTTTACGTTTGCTCCGGTGGATTAATGAAGGTTGCCGGCCATGACGCAATGTGGTAGTCCAAGCGCACCGGAATTCTTCCCCGGTGCCCGGCCATCCCGCGATGGCCTGGCCATGCTGGAAAACATGACATTGTATCCGCGCGCCGCATTTACAACCGTTGCGCCGCGACTGGAAAATCTTTTTCCCATGCGTGCCGTTGAAAAACTCACCGTGCATCACACGGGCTTTCCGGAACCCTGGCTTGGCGATGAATTAACCGCTACCGCCAGGCACCTGGAAGATATACTGAAGTTGCACATGGATTCCACCGGCCGAAACTGGGCGGATATCGGGTATCATTACGCCGTGGATCGGATGGGACGCATCTGGCAACTGCGCGATCTTCGATTTCAAGGAGCGCATGTGAAAAATCATAACAGCCATAATATCGGCATTGTGGTGCTGGGAAATTTTGATTTGCAAATTCCGCCGCAGTCACAACTGACAGCATTGGAGGCGCTGCTGCGGTTTATGCTTAACGCCTTTCCGGGTATCCATATCGGCACACACCGGGAATTGGCGGATAATCCGACATCATGTCCGGGCCAACACCTGCAATTGTTTATGGATCAGCAGATTGATCAATCAAGCGAGGAATTCAAATGAATGCGTCCGGGGAAATCAAAACCGATCCCGCGACGGAAATGGCCGCAGAACGCACCATGCTGGCGTGGATACGCACGGGCCTGGCCTTAATGGGATTCGGATTTGTGGTGGCAAAGTTCGGCTTATTTCTGCAGAAGCTGGCGGAAATTAAGGATATTCACATTAAAGTGGCGGCCAATCAATCGGCATCGGTATGGATCGGTATTGCCCTGGTCATGCTGGGCGTGGCGGTGAACGTGGCGGCGGCAGCGCGCTTTGCGGCACTGATCCGACGGCTGCACGCGGGCGAAAAGGCCAAGCCCATGCGATGGGAACTGGCGGCAAGCGTGGCGATGATCATGGCCCTGATCGGCCTGGGCATCGCCGGGTATCTGTTACGGTTGAAGTAAACTTCCACCGACTAAACCATCACATGTAATGACATATCCCGATAGTTTTTTTTCAACCGGCTGCCGCGCGATTCAGCCGGGCCGGCCGCCATACCCGGAAATATTGTGATCCAAAATAGGTACCGGCAACAAACAGCAGGGCCAAAGCCTGACAAATAAGGCCTTCCCACGTCGGAAATGTGGCGAACCAGTTTTCAATCCAGCCGGGGAAGTTCACCGGCAGATTATGGCTGGGCAACCAGTTGGCCTGCTGCATTTCCTGAACGCTTTCACCGACCATCACCAGCAAAACCGCCCCGATCATGACCCCGGTGAGAATCAGCATCTTGCGATATGGGAGTTTATAATGCCCGGCAAAGGTGATAAGGGCGACCATCAGCGTAAGAGCCAGACCGATTCCAGCTCCTGCGAGCACTACACTTTGGCCGGCCAGCAGTCGCCATGATTGCAACATAATCACGACTTCAAAACCCTCCCGGTATACGGAGGTAAAGCCGATGGTTAATAAGCCCCAGTAAACCGCTGATTTTGATTGCGCGCCGGTTTCCAGCAGATTTTTTTTACGTTTGTGGTGGTGGGTAATCCACCCCGTCCAGTATATTTTATGAAAAAACCAGTTCATAATGACCATCAGCACAACCACCGCCAGCAAACCGGTGCCGGCCTGTACATTGAGCATATTGGCGCTGTTATTGGCATTCATATCGGCAAGTATTGCGACCACAACAAAATAGGTTACGACGGTGGCCAGGAAAGATAACGTGGAGCCGACGGCGACGGGCTTCCAATAATTGCGGTCCGTGCGGGCCAGACTCGACGTAAGTGCTGCCAATACCAGTATTGCTTCGAGACCTTCGCGAAAAACAAGAATGCCGGCGTTGACCATAACCGATACGTGGCTGATATTTCTTGAGGCCGGGTCGTTGGGGTCTGGCGGATTGCCGCTGGAAGTGATCCCCTGCCAGACCAGCACGCCCAGAAGCAGAATTAAAATGGAGATAATCGCGGATCGCCAAATAATTCGAAAACCCATTGTCCGAGGCAGTTTCAGGCCCGATACCATGTTCTTGTCAATTTCCGAAGCATCAGACTGTATCATTGCATGGTTTCCATCAATATTGAGATTACGTCTCAATTTCATAGTTGATACTGATTCTCAATTAAGTTACTTGATGGTATAGCCATTTTCTTGGCGTGTCAATAAAAATATGGCAGCACATCGCCTGTGATGACAGTTCGGGGGCAATATTCTCACGTAATTAGGAATATTCCACCCCCATAGCAACTAATCAGGCGGGGCGTAAAAACGGTAACCGACACCCGTTTCCGTGTGAATGTATTTAGGCTGCGACTGGTCCGGCTCCAGCTGTTTGCGAAGCTGGTTCATATACACACGCACATAATGCGTTTCAAATCCATAGCCCGCCCCCCACGTCTCCTTCAAAAGTTGCTTATGGGTCATAACCTTTCCGGCATTTCGCAGCAGCACGAAAAGCAATCGAAACTCATGCGGAGTTAAATGCACAACTCGGCCGGTCACGGTGACTTCCCTTGAATCCAGGTTCATGCTGATGTCCCCTGCGGTCAGAACGCCGCGATCAGGTGCATTGGAATTGGCGGCCCGGCGCAAGACCACGCGCAAGCGGGCCAATAGTTCGCCCACGCCGAAGGGTTTGGTGAGATAATCATCCGCACCGGAATCCAGCGCATCGATTTTTCCACGCTCCTGTCCCCGCGCAGAGACAATGATAATGGGCTGTTGCGAAATCCGCCGAATATCCCTCAGCAGCGACAGTCCATCACGATCCGGCAGGCCCAGATCAAGAATAACGGCATCCGGCGAATCCTGGCCGAATAAGCGCATCCCCTCCGCCGCCGTGGCCGCTTCCATAATACGGTACCCCTGCCCTTCCAATGAAATGCGCAGGAACCGCTGAATCGCCGGATCATCTTCAATGACCAGAATCAATGCACCAGAGGTAACCATAAAACCTATCACACTGCCCGAACATCGTTTCGTCAACCAGGTAATTCATCCGGCCAAATCATGAACACCCGGCGGCTGTTGAACACATTCATCAACAGCCCGCGACGTTCAACCGCCGGTGCGAGAATAGGGGCATTCAACATCACGCGCTATCCGCGGTGGGAATTGTTATCTGGAATTCAGCACCGCCGCCGTCGCGGTTGCGGGCGGTGATGGTGCCGTGGTGGAGTTGGACGATGGCCTTGCAGATGGCCAGGCCAAGACCCAGACCGGGGCGGCGCGGGGAAGTTGATCCGCGGAAAAATTTTTCAAATACCCGTTGCGTGTCATGAACCGGCAGGCCGGGGCCGCGGTCCATAATGCGAATAAGAATTGAATCAGCGCGCGCTACAGCGTTGATTTCAATGGGTGTTTGAGCTGGAGCGTGCTCAAGGGCATTTTCAATGATGTTGGAGAGGACTTGTTCGATCAGCACCGGATCACCCCGAACCGTCGGCAGCGATTCGGGAATAAGAACTTGCAATTCACGGTGCTGGGCGTTTTTCCTCCATCGGGCCGCCGCGGAGATGATCACCTCCCGCAAATCGAGAGAATCTTTCTCAATGACGAGATTACCGGATTCAAGGCGGGTCATTTCCAGAAGCTTGCCGATGAGGTCTTCCATGCGCTGCGCTTCCTGGCAAATCGTGGCCAGCAATTCATCGCGGGTTGCCGGTGCCATGGATGCTCCGGCCTGAAGAATGCTGCCGGCCGAGCCGGTAATGGCGGCCAGCGGAGTGCGCAGGTCATGGGAAACGGCGGATAAAAGGGTATTGCGGAGCACTTCAAGTTCGGCGCGTTCCCAGGCACGGTGCGATTCTTCGGAGAGCATCATACGTTCCAGTGCCACGGCAATTTGCGCGGTGAAGGCTTCAAGCGTGCGTAATTCATCCGGATGGGTAAATTGCCCGGCGCGCGACGGAATAACACACAACGCGCCAAGTGTGGATTTCACGCCTTTAAGCGGAAGATAAATAGCTTTAGCAGAGGGCAGGGTAGACGTTCCGACGCCGGCTTTTTCCCCATGGCGGATGACCCAATCCGCCACGCCGCGCTCTTTGTCATCGAGCGTTAATCCCGGCGAACCATGGGTTAATGCGGGCGATTCTGAGGCAGTGGAGAGAAGCACTCCAGCCGGGGATGCGAAAAATTCGGTGATATGGGCAATGGAAACATCAAGCAGGGCGTTACGATCCGGA
>JAJYZY010000217.1 GCA_021799715.1 Planctomycetota bacterium
AAGGGCTTTTCGTCCGGTGGTATGTTGAATTTGGTGTCGGCAGGAGGTGCCTGGCGCAAGAATTACCGCTTCGGGCGGTGCCTGGCGAATCGGATCAAATTCACTTTGACCGAAGATTTTCATGGACAATTCATAATGATCCTGTGTGTAGCCGAATCCGCCGGCCATGCCACAGCATCCGGTATCCAAAATTTTTGCCTGGCCATCGGACAGGCTTTGCAAGAGTTTGCCATCTTGCTGGGTTCCCCACAGGGCTTTGGCGTGGCAGTGGCCATGGAATAAAACCGGGGCGGTCGTGTGGCGCGTCCACTTTGGATTTACCGGGTGGCTCTGCCAGTGCTGCTGTACAAAATCGGTCGGTGAGATCGCTTTTTTCTTTAGTTCTCCCAGCACTTCCGCCGGGCCGATACCTTTGAAATGCTGCCAATCATCAATCATCGCGCTAAGGCATGAAGGCTCGCACACCACGATGGCGGCAACATCAGGATCCGTTATTGCGGGAGTCAGTTGGGACAATGTCTGGCGGATACTCTGTTGGGCGCTTTGCAATAAGCCGTTGGAAATCGCGGCTCTTCCGCAGCAGCCGTGATGCACCATTTCCACCTGATAACCCAGGCTTTGCAGCACCCGCACGGCGGCATCGCCGATGTGCGAGTCATTGTAATTTGTAAAGCAGTCCGCAAAAAGTAGCACCCTGGGGCCATGCGCCGGGTTGCCATTTTGCAGCTTTTGGTGAAAGAGTTTGTGCAGTGGGGTGGAAAATGCGGGCAGTTCCCGTTGCGGTGCCAAACCCAGCAGATAATTCATCACCGCTCTTGCCGGCGGCATGTTTTGCGCCCAATTGGCAAAGCCGGGCAGGATTGATCCCAGGCGGTTAAGTGTGCGGATGTTGCCAAATGTGCCGGCCGCCAGAGCCGGGCGGATTTCCCGGTAACGCTGTGCCAGATATTCAGCTTTGAGCCTGGCGATATCCACACTGCTGGGGCACTCGGTTTTGCAAGCTTTGCAGGAAAGGCACAGATCAAGCGTTTGCAGTGTTTCGCTATCGGTCCAGTTGGGACGATCGGATGTCCCAAGAATACTGGCACGCAACGCATTGGCTCTTCCGCGTGGTGAATGCCGCTCATCCAGCGTGGCCCGGTAGGATGGACACATGGTGCCACCGGAAGTTTTCCGACAAAACCCCGCCCCGTTGCACATTTCAACCGCGCCGGCAAATGACTCCTGATCTGAATAATCAAAATAGGTCTCAACATCGGTCAGATCACTTTTTCGCTGCGACTGCTGCCGCAGATGCGTCGTGATCGAATCCACCGCGCCGGCATTGACAATCATGCCCGGATTCAAAATGCCATTGGGATCAAAAATGGCTTTAATCTCGGCGAATGCCGCCATGATCTTCGGGCCGAAATACTCCATCAGCAGCGGGCCTCGAACCCGCCCGTCACCATGTTCCCCGGACATGACCCCGCCGCAGTCCCGCGCTAAGCGGGCGGTTTGCAGGGCGATATCTCGCATGGCCTCTTGATCGCGGACATCATGCAAATCCAGCATTGGCCGTACATGTAACACACCCACGGAAGCATGGGCGTAAAACGCGGCATGGGTGCCGTGCGCTTCGATAATCACTTTCAGACGGCGGATAAATTCCGCCAGTCGTGGCACCGGAATGGCATTATCTTCAATAAATGTTATGGGTTTACGCGTGCTGGATAGTCCATGCAACAGGGCTTCAGCGCTTTTGCGAAGCCCCCAGGCCTGATTCATTTCCCCGCCCTGCAGAAATATTCGCGCGCCCGGCGCTTGCAAGGCGGGGTGCCTCAAACACGCATCGATCTCATTGGCGGAGTCTTCCGTCTGATATTCCACATACAGCACCGCCGCCGGAAGCTCGCCGTTAATCAGCGGCAGAACTTCCAGTTGCCGCCGCGCTTCGGCATTGCCTTGTGCCGCGTGCAGCACCTGTGCGTCCAGCAGTTCCACCGCACTGGGATTGGTTGTTAAAATCGGTTCCAGCCGATCCAGCGCCTCTTCCAAACTGTGAAACGCCAGAATCGCCAAACCCCGCCTAGCGGGGATCGGATGCAATTTCAGCCGTGCGGCCGTAATAACCGCCAGCGTCCCTTCACTGCCGCACATTAACGGGCTAAGGTCCAAATCCTCCGGCGTGCTTCCGCTATCCAATTGCCGAAGAATCAAATCAAGTGAATAGCCGGCATTGCGGCGAATGAGCTTGGGAAACCGTTCACGAATTTCCTCTGCATGTTGCGTGACAACCGCGGCAACGCGCTTTGCAAGATCAAGCGCTGTCTTATTGTGCTTCCCCGCACCGGTTTCCAGCCAAAGGCTTTCCCCGTCTGCCAATACCACCTGCACGCCGGAGAGATTTTCACTGGTGCGGCCATAGCGGATCGACCGCGCACCGGCGGCATTGTTACCAATGCACCCGCCGAGGGCGGCCTGCGCCACCGTGGCCGGATCAGCGGCGAAAAATAGGCCGCTGTAGGCCAATTCGCGATTGATCTGATCAATGCTCATCCCCGCTTGTGCCAAGCATGCGCGCTTGGCAATATCAACGTCCAGCAGCTTGCGAAATCGCGGTGATATATCCAGCACCATCGCCCGATTGGTGCATTGCCCCGCCAGGCTCGTGCCTCCGCCGCGCGGCAGAACCGCGATGTGCTGTCGGCGGCAAAATTCCAAAAGTGTGGAAATTTGTTCTACCGATTCCGGAATTACCACGCCCAAAGGCATAACCTGATACAACGAGGCATCGGTCGCATACAAAAGTCGGTCATGTCCACTTAGCCGCACTTCGCCAACGTCAAGTTTTTGCAGAGCGCCGGCCAAATCCACTGCTCCCAGAGTCTCTGAAGCGGTGTCAGTAACAATCGGTAACGAAACTCGTCCTTCATCCATAATAAATTGCATAATAGCCGCAAAAGCCTCGGTGTTGCAAAGGATATGGTGCGCCTCGGTCAAAGAGGGCCAATACCGACCGGCATTATCAAAAGTATCGGCGGTGGATACAATCCCATTTAAT
>JAJYZY010000218.1 GCA_021799715.1 Planctomycetota bacterium
GTGCCGATGATGCAGAATTCGCAGCGCACAATGGGGGCCTGTCGGATACTGTAATTCCAGTTCCCGCAACACGTCCGCGGTGGAGTCGGTGCTACCGTCATTGATGACAAAAACCGTCGCTTCCGGAAGTTTCTCCAGCACTTCGTCAATAACTTTTGCCAGCGTCCCGCCGTGGTTGTACACCGGGATTATCACGCCGTACACCATCGTCATCTGCGTTACCGCCGGGGTTATATACGTTCCATCGCTCAATGCCGCCGGAATCGTGGGCGCGTGAATCAGATCAATATCGGTCATAGCGCCCCATCATTCCTGTATGAGCGTCCACGATTTATCGGGGTTATAACGCGTCATGTGGCGGGCGATCGACAAAGTATCCGGCCCCAGGTCTTTTTGATAGACCCGCCCCTGCTGATTGACAATAAACGTCATAATGCCGGAGGAACCGTATTTGGCGGGAAATGCGACAAGGGCAAAACCCGCAATCATATTCCCATTGATGACATAGTTGTATTTTCCGCCCGGCGCTGCCGACCCCTGCCGGGTGAGAATATGAAAATAGTAGCCGTTAAACGGATGCGGTCCGGCAGTTTTGTGCGCCCCAGGCGTGTAGCCCTCAGCCGCGGCCTGGGCGGCCAGCGGGCCGAAAGGACTCTCCGGTTGCCCGACGGCGGCCGGCCAGTACAGACCATCTTGTGTGCCCGGTTTACTTACCAGCCGCTGAGCGTACCGCAAGACATCTGCGCCATCATGATACGTGCTGGCATATTGCTGTTGCGCCAGCACATACGCCTCGCAAACTTTAATCGTATCAAGCTCATCGGCTCCGATCCGCCGGGCTAAAATTTCCGCCTTTCCCGCCTGGGTATCAAAAAACCATTGGCCGTTGGCAAGCCGAACAATGGGGATGGGGAAGGGCCAGTTCTTATTGCCAATATGAACAATCGACGTATCGGCATTTTTTTTCTCCAGCCAGAATTTTTGTTCGGCATGGGCCACAAACTCTTCAAAATGGCGGTGATCCTCCACTTTGTCGCCGGAAACCAGCTCTTTTATTGCCGGTCCAAATATGAGATGCAGTTTCGCGTGATTTTGCGTTTTGACCGCGGCCAGCAATGCCGCCGCCGCCGCATCATCACTGGGAAACAGTTCCTGCCCCACGCCGGGTCGCCCCGTTTGGCCTTGCAGCATCGGCTGCCCCATTGAGGCTGCGTTCGCATTGGTTGGGTTCCGGCTCTGACACCCTGCACAGGCCAGTAAAAGCGTTCCCGAAAACAACATCGCGGCTACCAAACACTTAGAACTATTGCTACCTGTAGTCATAAACTTCTCCGAAAAATATTCCCAAAACCCGTTGATGCGTTGGTCGGTTATCGTCGGCGACGCATGGATTGCCGGCCGCGCTGCGCATCTTGCTGTACTTGCCGATTGGAATTCATACCCTGAAATGCTTGCGGAGCCTGCCTTTGCCGCTGCTGAGGTGCACGATAGGCCGGGCGGTTCCCCCTGCCTTGTCGCTGTTGATTTTGAAAGGTCTGCAGGCTTTGGCGTCCCCGATTCTCCGCGCGGCTAATGTTGTAATCACTGCGATAATTTCCACCAAATACTCTCGCCGGGGGCTGGGGCGTAAACTCGCGGGCATTATTTCCCCGACGATCTCCCGGACGATTCACCGGCGCTTGGTTGGGCCAGCCGCGATATTGCCGCAGCGCCCCACGTTGCGCCATATTGGGAGGCAGCGCTGGAAGTGGTACACGCGCGTTGCGCTGCCAGCGCTGTGGAATCGCTTGCGCGGGGCCGAATCCGCGGCGATTGCCGGGAAACGCCTCCCGATGACGAATCCATTGCCCCCGGTTGTCCCGCCGCCAGTTATGGTCCCAGCTCTGGCCCGCGTTGATCCAGTTATTCCGCCAATCGCAATTATTATTGAGCCAATTCCCAATGGCAAATCCCAAGCTGAAAGACAGGTACGGACCGGTGAAATTCCCCGGTTGCCGACTATAAACCCAGTTCGGATCATACTGCGGCACATAAATTATCTGCGGATTCGCCGGCTCAATCCAAATGGTTCCGTTTTGGGATATCACCTGTTGCTGCGGGGTGGATTGTAACGTTCCCGCCGCGATGGCCTGCGCCCGCAATTGTTGAATCGCCTGCATTACATCGGCCTGTTGATTGAGAAAAGCCACACCCAGGGCTTGCGTCCACTGCAGATTCGTATTCATATATTGCAGCACAGTCGGATAGTGCACCAAGGCTTTAACGGATGCGTCCCAGTTTTGCATATCAATGACAATTTCACTGGGATTAGGATTGTATTGCAGCCACTGGGCCGCCAACGCCACTTCCTGCGGGTACGTGCTGGCCGGCAGAAGTTGCGCCAGCAACGGGTCAGGATACAGCGCAATAGGGGCCACCAACTCATCAATCTGGGCGGCACTAAGTGGTGCAACAATCTGCGGAGTTGCCATGACCGGCGGCCCGTAAACCGGCGCATAAGCCGGTGGCGGGGGGGCAACCGGCGGTGCCGGCGGAGTATAGGGCTGAGAATAGTATGGAGTGTAGCCCGAATAGGCGGGGTAATTCTGGGCGTATGTACAGACCGCCGAACTCCCGATCAGCAACGCCAGGTACGCCATGCCATAACGCAATGCCGGAATGGATAATATCTTGTTTGACATCGTTACAACCCTTTCCAGATCCACCGCCCGCAGCATAAAAATCTTCATGCCCACGCCTTATTATACCCGCATTCGCCAGGCTGCACCCAGTGAGCGTGGCAATAAATCCGGGCAGGCGTCTGGTCTGAAAATTATTTCCTGTTCGCTCCCCGGTACTTGCTGGGTTATAATTAAGCGAAATTTGTCGGTCAATGCTTTGTACGTGGAGCCGTTCGTGTCGATTCAGTTTGTTGAAGCCCTGGAACTTCTGCATCATCGGTGTGTGGATATGGCTGCATTAGTCCAGGGAGCGGTGGAACAAGTTACGCAAGCGGTGATTCATTGCCGGCCCGATATCGCGCAGGGCGTGCGCGATACC
>JAJYZY010000219.1 GCA_021799715.1 Planctomycetota bacterium
AACTCGCGTGCTCTATCACGACGAGCGCCGGTCTGCTGCGCTATGCGGGAGCCCACGGCGGCAACCGGCCACGGCCACGGCTACCTTGGCGTAGCATTCGTCACGGCTGATTCCAATGGACCCCGCTGCCGAGCAATTATTTACGACAAACGGCAGTATACCGCGCCCCCCCCCCAATGTTGTCAAGAAAAAAATTATATTTTTTTTAGGCTGTAAAAAATTAATTTGCACTTAATTACCACATGACGAAAAAATTCCGCACAAAGGCCGCGCCGGCCGGTGCCAATCCGATGGGTTATTTTTGCGGTTTATTGGGCACCCGAAGGACGGCCGAGTTGGGGCACTTGCGTTTGCCGGTAATCGGGAACTTGGGTGGCCCAGTTCAGTGCCAGATAGAACGCGGTATCCAGTTCCAGTGAGGCCACTTCCAGCGGATAATCAAATAGCGCGTGAATAAAGACTCCCAGCAATGCAATGCGCGCGCACCGGATCAATAGTTGATCGATGTCGAAAGCGGGGTTGGATGTTTCGGCGGACGGATGAGGCGGCTTAGCACCCCGGAGAGATCCGAGCGCCAGTACGCCCCACGCCAGAAAACCGGCCGCGCCCCATTGCACCAGCGTTTGCAGATAATCATTGGAGGCATAACTCCAGCGGCTGATGCGATGACCGGGATGATAAAACAAGACAATCCAATGACTGTATAATTCCGGAATCATGTGGTGCGAAAGTGGAAAACGGATTTTAAAACTGCCCGGCCCGGAGCCAAACAATGGATGCACCATCGCCATCGCCCAACTGACGCGCCAGGCCAGCAGCCGACCGTTGCCATGCAGGGCAAAATCGCCGTGAAACTTCTCCCAGCGCGGCAAATTATGCCAAACGGCAATTCCAATGACCACAAGCGTCACGGCCGCCGCGGCGGATAGAATCCATTTCCACCGCGCCAAAGCCGCGTGGAATTGCGGCGAATGGCGAAAGGTCCAGATCACTAGAACAGCCAGCAAACACAGTTCTCCGAAGCATATCATGGCGGCTCCGCGGGAAATGTTTACCATCACGGCGATAATGGTAATGATGGCCAGCACCGCCCATGCCAGGCTTCGGATTTTGTGCTTGCGCTGGCCGAGGTGGACAATGGCCAGACCGATCTGCGCGGGAATGGCCAGATTCAAATATGCCCCGGCCACGCCGTGATAAACAAACGTGCCAAAAACCGATGCCATGTCGCCCGGCACATTGAACATTGGTGGATATAATCCAGCTTTGGCCCCCAGGCCATAAATCGCGATCGAAGCCCCGGTCGCCGCCAGTGTTTTCCACAAGCCCAGCCGCCAGTGCGGAGAACGGGCAAAATCGCACATCATCAGCAATGCCAGCAGAATTACCGTGACATGCACCATGGCTCCGACGGCCATGGTACGGTCGGCGGCACCGGGCAACAGGGCAATCAGCGGATGAACAGCGGTGAATTGATGTTCAACGGCGTTGTAGGCGCGGTGTGCATTGACGGCCATCCACCAGCCCTGCAGCAACAACAGCGCAACGCACAGCACCAGCAGCCGCGGCAGTTTGGGCCGAAACGCCGGTGTAAGCATGGCCAGCAACCAGCAGATACCCGCGGCGGAAAGAATAAGTTCCAGGCCCATTAATCCGGCGGGTTTAATGGTTCCCCACGCCCAGGGCGCAAAAACCAGGGCCAACCCCAGAAGCCAGCCCGCCATCTGCCGGAAAAAAAATATTGCCGTTTTCAAACTCAAATACTCCATTTTTTCACCGGCAGGATACCACGGAAACCCCCCAAGCCAAGAGAACTGAATTATGATACCATCCGATGAATGCAATCGCCTTGGATAATTGGGCGGACATAATGTGACGCATACGGCTGAAAACAAAGCACAATCCACCGGCTCCGGTCGAGCCTCGCAGCTAACGCGGCGAAGCGTTGGCGGCGTGGCGTGGATGATATTTCAAACCCTGGCGTCCAAAAGTTTCGGCTTGATCGGGCAGATTATTCTGGCGCGGCTGTTGACGCCGCATGATTTCGGCCTGGTCGGACTGGCGTATGCGGCCGGGGCCATTCCCAACATTCTCCGGCAATCCGGCGTGCCGCAGATACTGGTCCAGAAGCGGCGAAGTTTTGTGCGCTGGGCCACGGCGGCATTCTGGATGGAAATCGCATTAGGCATTGCCGCGGGAGGCCTGATGCTTCTGGCGGCCCCCTATGCGGCGCTGGCATTTCATGCGCGGCAGTTAATTCCGATTATGGAAATTATTGCGCCGGGCATCGCGATTACCGCGTTGTTTGCCGTGCCCACCGCACGTTTGATGCAAGACATGCGATTTCGGGAATTGGCGATCATTGGCCTGGGCTACAACTTGCTCGCGATGGTTCTCAGCGTTGTTCTGGCGGCTTCGGGCTGGGGCGTGTACAGCTTTGTCATTCCGCTGCCGGTCGTGGGGGCATTGCGGGCCATTGCGCTGTGGATCGCCGCCCCGACACGTATCGCACTGCGTCCACGATTTTACCGGTGGCCGCAACTGGCTGGAAAGTCAGGCCTGCTGATGGGAGCGGTGGTATTTCAGACGATCAGCCGGATTGCGGAAATGTCCTTTTTGCGGGCGTTCGCCTCGGTTACGCTGGTCGGCCAGTATTTTTTCGCATCGAATTTATCCACTCAGATCAGCCAGGTCTTTTCCACCAATGTCGCCAGCGTGCTGTATCCGGCACTGCATTCCATGGAAAATCAGACGGCCCGTCAGACGCAGGCTTTTCTGCGGGCGGCCAATCTTGTGGCAATGGTGGGAATGCCTTTGTGTGTGCTGGAATCGCTATTGGCCGAGCCATTGCTGACACTGGTGTACGGCAGCAAATGGGACGCGGCCATTGTGCCGCTGGAATTGTTGTCCCTGGGTGCCGGGTTTATGCTGCTGATGGAGCCATCGTTGAATTTTCTTCTGGCACAGGGACGGTTTCGCTTTCAACTCACGTGGGCGTCAAGCAGCGCGATGGTATATGTACCGCTGGCATTGTTTTCC
>JAJYZY010000220.1 GCA_021799715.1 Planctomycetota bacterium
AACCAGAACGGGCTGCATCTGGTGCTACGCGCCGCGTGGGATGGGCTGGGCGGTGGATATATGTGGATCAATGGTCACAATTTAGGCCGCTATGTGGATCCCATTATGCCCATGGGTTTGTATATACCGTCATGCTGGCTTAAAGCCGGTAGTAATTCGCTGATCGTTTTTGACGAGCGCGGGCATTCTCCAGCCGCCGTACATCTGGTGATTGATCAGTCCGCCTGTCGGCGACTTGCAATTTTGCATAGCTCCCAGTGACAGCGGCGATCTGTCCGGATAGAGTTTAAGCGCAATGCCGACGGATAACTCGGGCAGACTCTTAGCGGGAGCACCAGTCTTGCGAACGGCGTATTACCACTTTTGTGCTTTTATGAGGCGATGGCGTTGCCGCGGATACACGCTCCTGGCATTCATGACTTTGATCCTCCTTGGCATCATCGCGTCGCCTATTGCCGCATTCGGCCCCGAAGATGTCGGCATGTTTCCGCCCACCGCCGCCGCCAAATTCTCAATTAATTTTGATGGCAAAGGATTTCTCATCAAAGGCAAGCGGGTATTTATTGCTTCGGGCAGTATGCACTATGCCCGAGTTCCGCGGGCGCTGTGGGCCGGCCGCCTGTTGAAAATGAAACGTGCCGGATTTAATACCGTTGAAACGTACATCTTCTGGAGTTATCAGGAGCCGCGGCAGGGACAATTTAATTTTAAGGGTCGCCATAATCTGGCGGCATTCCTTAAACTGGTGCACAAACTCGGCATGTACGCCATCTTGCGCGTGGGTCCATATTGCGACGGCGAATGGAGTCAAGGCGGCTGGCCGGTGTGGCTTCGCTTTATTCCCGGTCTTGCCGTGCGGGAAGGCGATAAGCCATTTCTTAACGCCGTCAATGGATATTTTAATAAACTCCTTCCGATTGTCGCCGCGGGCCAGATCAATCATGGTGGGTCGGTCATCATGGTTCAATTGGAAAATGAAGATTCGCAAGGCTGGGGTAATGTTATTCCCAATGCCTATTACAAATTTCTGTACACCAAAGCTCGCGCCATGGGGCTTGAGGTGCCGATGTTTTTCAGTGGCATGCACCATGGTACCAACGCTGCCGGGGCCGGCCCCTGGAGCACCCGTAATCGCACCTGCCCGTGGCTTACCACGGAGATGCACACCGGCTGGTTTAATTTGTATCGCACCCATCCGCCCTGGCTTAGCCGCCTGACCCATCAGGCCATGTGGCAGGTCATTGCCTATGGTGGAAATGGCTACGACGCGTATCTGGCGGTGGGGGGCACCACGCCCTGTTATTTCGTTAATGGACCGGTCGGCCCCAGTTATGATTTTTGCGCACCGGTTGGACAGGCCGGCGATTTACGCCCTCTTTATTACATCTATAAAACCGCCAATTATTTCGCGCGAAGTTTTCAGCGGATTCTTGAAACCAGCATCAATGTGCGGCATGTGGCGTTCAAGGCCGTCAACGGCGTGCGTGTCTTTGAGCGAAAAAGCCGCAATGGCGATATCACTTTTTTCCAAAATCTCTTCTACCTGCCCCGGCGCGTGTTGATGCCTGGCCATTGCACGCAAACCATCGCGGGCGGCCATCTGTTTCCGGTAATTTCAAACTTTGCGATCAATAAAATTTTTACCCTGCGGTTAAGTTGTGCCCGGATCTTTGGAATTTTTAAGCAAGCTTCCACGACCGTGATGGTAGCCTACGGCCCGCCCGGCTCTAGCGTGCTGTTTCACGTTCAGGTCAACGCCCGGATCACGGCCAAATCTCCCGCATTTACCCAGCCTGCGGTGTCTGATCTGGCGCTAAGCGTAAAGGTGCCGGCGCACGGAGCCAATATTTACAGCATAAAAACGCCCGAAAATATTCTGCGTATTTTCGTGGAAAGCCGCCGTGCGATGCGCCATACATGGTATGTGAATATAAGCCGCCGTCCGGCGCTGGTTTGCGGACCGGATTACGTGGGTTCCGCTTCCGAGGTTCATGGAAAAATTCTACTTAATACACAAACGCCGCTACGCGGGAAAGTCCACCCGGCCAGGGTCTACTTTGGTGATTCATCGCGGGCCATTGTTCTCTCTCCCGCCGCCGTTGCCGCTTCACCTCCGCCGAATATTACGCCGCCGGCCTTAGGTTCATGGCAGTTGCAATTGGCTAATGCTCCGGCCATGCCGCATTACAACGACAAATCCTGGATTGCCGGCGTTAATCCGGTGCAGATGGGAGTCGGCGATTATCCCGGCCTGCATGAGTGGTATCGTGCGAAGATCACAACCGCGCATGGTGGAAAGTACCGCCTGATCTTTTCCCACCTGCGTAATAGCGCGGACGTATTTATCAATGGTCAGCTCGTGGCGGCAGGATCGCAGAAGTTGCTCCCGGTACAATTGGCGGCCGGGGTTAATACTCTGGCGGTGCTGGCGATTTCAGAGGGACGGCCTAAATTATGGACATATATCGGTCCATATAATTCTGTTGCCTCCATGGGAATCTGGGGGCAGGTACGGCTGCTTCGTCCCGGCTCCAAGGCCGGGCCGGTGCGAGTGAAGCATTGGCGGATGCGCGGCGGCATCGGACAGAATCACCTGTCAACCCAATGGGAAAAATTGTCCCATGTGCCGGATGTTCCGGCTTTTTATCGCACCAGTTTTATCTGGCATCCTGGAACCGCAGGTTTCCACCTGGTCCTGCGGGTAGCCTGGGGTGATCTGGCCGGCGGATATATGTGGCTCAACGGACACAACCTGGGCCGCTATCCCGATCCATTCATGCCCATGGGCTTATATATCCCATCCTGTTGGCTCAAAGCCGGCAAAAACACGCTGCTGATTTTCGATCAGCTCGGACGCAACCCGCAATCGGTCCATCTGGTTATCGAACGCGCGGCCAGCCGTCAATATGTCAAACTGGCGGCCATCACGGGATCGCGTGCGGGAGGCGCCCTGCCATTGGTGACGGGGGCACTGCATCGCGTCACCCAATCACATTCCGCGGATAACTCAACGCTTCCGCATTGAGCTATGGGATTCC
>JAJYZY010000221.1 GCA_021799715.1 Planctomycetota bacterium
TCCAGACGCTGCGTTACAATGCGCAATGTTTTCCGCTTCATCACCGAATCGCTGTTCATGCGGTCTAAAACCAGTGTGAGCGTTGAACCAACGGGCTGATCGGCAATGTAACGCCGCACGGCCGAAATTTGTTCCGGGAAGCGGCAATTTGTGACGTAGCCGTTAACCGACAACAATACATCCAGAGCCTGCACACCTCCGGCGGATGCCGGAGAATCATGATCCACCGATCGAATCAATACCCCTTTTCCCGGCGGCAGATGATAGAAACGACTCAGTCCGAGCATGGGTTCAAGCTCCAGGCCGATATAACTGCGCGACACTTTGCCGTATTTAAGTAATGACGGAATCACGCGTCGCGCGACATTAATCGGGATGGCAAAGCCAAGGTTGTTGGCCGTCGGATCACCCCGCGTGTTGATGCCGATGACATGGCCGCGGAGGTTAATAAGCGGCCCGCCGGAATTTCCCGGATTAATGGCGGCATCCGTTTGCAGCCAGTTGTTAAACCACCCGGTTTCATATCCATCAATGGTTGTAGCGTTGAAAAACCGGTCTGTATTGGAGATTATGCCGCTGGTTACAGTACGGGAAAGGCCGTATGGCGTGCCAATGGCCAGCACGGGTTCGCCAAGCTGCACACGGCTGGAGTCGCCGAGGGCCGCCCATTTGAAATGCAAATGGCGGGATTTGATCTCTGCCATATCCATTTGCACCAAAGCCAGATCGGTCCAATGATCCGATCCGATAAGCTTGGCCCGCACGCGTTCCTGATCCGGTAGAATAATCTCGATTCGACGCGCCCGTCCCGCGACGTGGAAATTGGTCAACACCTGCCCCTGCTTGTCAATAATCACCCCGCTGCCGATAGCGCGAAAATTTTCCGGCACGCCATTCTGGAAATCGCGCATGACGACATTGATCCGCACGACCGCCGGCGATACATGCGCCAACGCGTATTGCGTTCGCCAGGATGGCTTATCGTTGACCAACCAGGCCGGCGTTGCGCTACACCCCCCCAGTTCCGCGAGAACCACCATTCCCAGCACCAGCGCCGAAAGTGTCCGGAACGCACCGGTATGATTGGCATATATTCTCATGCGTTTAAGCATCAGGGGCACTCCAAAATAGACCCGCGGAAGGATGTCACAGTTTGTAAACTTTTCATCCCCGGCGCAACATCCTGCAACCTTATACGTCCAAGCGGCTCGCAATGGTTAAATTTTTCACCGGTTTGTTGGATGAATCCAATACCAGCACGCGGGCCTGATGTTCGGCGGCTTCTTCCGGCGACATTTCCGCAAAAGCCATAATGATGATTTTCTCCCCCGGCTTTACCAGGTGCGCTGCCGCTCCGTTTATGCCAATGACACCGGAACCCGCCTCGCCGGCCAGGATATACGTTTCAAAACGCACACCATTGTGAATATCAGCCACCAGCACGCGTTCATTGGGCAACAAGCCGCTGAGCTTGAGTAAATCACGGTCAATCGTGATGCTGCCGACGTAATTGCGATTCGCTTGGGTAATAATGGCGCCGTGAATCTTGGCTCGCAGTAGAGTCAATAACATTATAAGTTCCGAATCTGGCCGGCAATATTCAGCCATCCGTGCCGGCGCTGGGAAGTAGTGTACAGCAGTTGACCCTGTTTCGTCCATTACGCCGAAAAGTCTTACCAGATTCTTCACCGGTCAACGGCTGTCACTGGCGTAAGAGGCTTGCGGCCAGTAGCATCAGTGGCATGGCAACGCGCAATGAAACAATCCGAATCGGTACCCGGTCAAGCCTTCTGGCGCGCACACAGGCGGGCATGGTTAAACAAATGCTTGAAACCAGACTCTCCGGCCGCGGGTCAATCGAGGTCGAACTGGTTTTCATCACGACTTCCGGTGATCGGCAACAGGATGGTCCGCTGGCGGAATCCGGCGGCAAGGGCTTGTTCATTAAAGAAATTGAAGCGGCTTTAGTGGAAGAGCGCATCGACCTGGCGGTACATTCAGCCAAGGACCTGCCGGCCCAACTGGCTCCCGGAACCGTCATCGCCGGTACGCCCCTGCGAGCGGACCCGCGCGATGTCTGGGTCGGATTTGAAAATAAGTCCATTGCTGAAATTCCTCCGGGTGCGATTGTTGGAACGTCTTCGCTGCGCCGGCAGTCCCAACTTCTGGCCGCCCGCCCGGAAGTGGCGGTGCAGCCGCTGCGCGGCAACATCGACACCCGCTTGCGCAAAGTACGCGAAGGCGTTGTGGCTGGTACGTTTTTGGCCAAAGCGGGTCTGGACCGCACCAACCTGCTTCCGGACCGCGCAATTGTTCTGCCGCTGGATGAATTTATTCCCTCGGCGGGTCAGGGGATTCTGGCGCTGCAGACACGCGCGGACGATGCCGAAATTCGGGCGGCCGCGGGATCGATAAATCATACGGCCACGGCGGCGGCCCTGGCTTTTGAACGGCGCGTGGTAGCGGCGCTGGCCGGTAGCTGTCTGGCCCCCATCGGCGTTTGCGCCATGCCGCGCGGAAATCCGGTCAATAACCTCAGCGGATGGATCGTCCGGGCTTTCCTGGCCACCGTTGATGGAAAAAAAATGTCCCGCGCAACGCTGCTCACCGAAGACCCCTCGGAAACGGGACTCAATGGTTTGTACAATTTGTTAATGGACACACTGCAACAACGCGGGGCGGCGGAAATTATGAATCTGATACATAAGCAGTGAGAGGGGCGTGGCAATTTTTCCGGGCAGGGCCTAATTGTTATGTAATGTGGCGATTTTCCAGTATTGCGGCCACTGATTGCTCTGTTCCATGGCTTCTAAAGCCATCACGGCCTCGGCATTGTCGGCATCCCATCGCATGCCCGATCCGCGCACGCGATCAGAGAGCACACGGCATTGGCTTTCCATCGGGCCACTGCCGATCTGCCAGCCCTTGGCGATGAACTCCGGATACCGGATCATTTCCCGCCGATCGGATACATAGGCAAGCATCCGATCGACCTCTTTGCGTTTAACGCCGCGGGTGTCTTTCCGCAGTTCCAG
>JAJYZY010000222.1 GCA_021799715.1 Planctomycetota bacterium
AAAAATGGAAGACGTCAACGCCATCGGGTTTAAGGCGGTACATGGTGGTCCGCTGGAAGTGGTGCAGGTGGATGACCATGTGCTGGATGTGATGCAGCAATTTGCGGATGTAGCGCCGGCCCACAATCCGCCCTACATCGCGGCGATGCGGGCATTTGCCCGGCGACTGCCGGGGATTCCGCAGGTGGCGGCATTTGAAACGGCGTTTCATCAGAGCATTCCATTGCATCGGCAGGCGTATGCGATTCCTTATGAGTGGACGGAAAAACTGGGCATCCGCCGCTATGGATTTCATGGCGCATCGCACCGCTACACCGCGACGCGCATGGCGGAATTAAATCCGCAGGCAAACAAAATTATTTCCGTGCATCTGGGCGGTTCAAGCAGTGTGAATGCCACGCACCACGGGAAGAGTGTGGCCAATAGTTTTGGCATGACAGCGCAAAGCGGCCTGCCGCAGGCATCACGCTGCGGTGATTTTGATACGTTTGCGTTGCTGAAGTTGTTGCAGGCCGGTCTGAAGCTGGAAGAAATCTGGAAGAAGCTGGGGAAAGAGGGCGGATTGCTGGGAGTCAGCGGGGTCAGTTCGGATTGCCGCGATGTGGAACAGGCCGCAGGGCGGGGGAACAAACAGGCGCAACTGGCACTGGATATTTTTGTGGAATCGGTGCGGCAGTATATCGGGGCGTATCTGGCGGTGCTTAACGGGGCCGACGCAGTGGTATTTACCGGCGGCATCGGTCAGAACGCCGCAAATATTCGTGAACGGATTATTTCCGACATGCAATATGCGGGCATTGTGCTGGATACAGGGAAAAATCGTCAGGCAAAAGGCGAGCACCGCATAGACGCCACGGAGAGCAAAGTGCAGATTTGGATACTGCCGACGAATGAAGAACTTATTGTGGCCCGGCAGACCGTTTGGGCCTTGCAAAGCAACGAACACAAGCCGCGACCGCGGGTCGCGTCGGTTCATGGATAATGGTTATTTTTTTAGGAGTCCAACAATGTCACAACAAGCAATCGGCATGATTGAAGCCAAGGGCCTTATCGCCGCCGTCGAAGCCGCGGATGCCGCACTCAAGGCCGCCAATGTGCAGTATGTAGGGCAGCATCGCGTGGGTAACGGTCTGGTTGCGATCACTTTTACCGGTGACGTGTCAGCGGTAAAAGCCGCGGTGGAAGCCGGTGCCGCCGCCGGAAGCAAATTGGGTCAGATCGCGGCAACCTCCGTGATTGCCCGTCCGCATGAAGAGACCGTAAAGGTTTGATGCCCCGCACCCGAGATTTCAAATTTGAAATTTCAGATTTGAAATTGTCAGATGCCGGGAATGTCGCCGCCAGGATTTCCGTTTTCAAATTCAAGATTGGAATTTGAGATCGGAAGTTGGCGGGCCGTGATAAAAGGAAAATCCCGTTGATGGGGTTTGGATAATTATGGATCAATCCGCACTTGTTGAATCTGTGGTTCGTGAAGTTCTCCAGCGACTGGGCACGACGGGTGGTGTAAAAACTTCCGGCGGAGCCAATGGTATATTCAAAACCGCCGGTGAGGCGGTGGAAGCGGCGTCGCGGGCGCAACAGCAACTGGCCAAAGCGGGGATGGAAGTCCGGGACGGCATATGCAAGCTGATCAAGAAAATTGCGGTGCAGAACGCGGACGCGTGGGCGCGCATGGAACTGGATGAAACCAAAGTCGGCCGCCTGGATCATAAGATAGCTAAACTCCATCTGTTGACCAAAGTGCCGGGGGTGGAATTTATCCGCACGGCGGCACACAGCGGGGATAATGGCATATCCCTAGATGAAATGGCCCCTTGGGGCGTAATCGGTGTGGTAACGCCGGTAACGCATTCGATACCGACCCTTAGCGCCAATACGATTAATATGATCGCCGCCGGCAACGCTCTGGTGGCCAATGCCCATCCATCCGGTCATCGCTGCGCTGCCGAAGCGGTACGCGTATACAACCGGCAGATCGCGGAAACATTTGGCATTGATAATTTGATCTGCGTTATTGAGCCACCCACATTGGAATCAGCCAATGCTCTGTTTGAACATCCGGATGTGGCCCTGCTGGTAATTACCGGCGGGCCGGCGGTGGCGCGGGCGGCGATGGCTCAGAAGAAGCGGGCGGTGGTGGGCGGACCGGGCAATCCGCCGGTGGTTATTGATGAAACAGCCGATCTTGATCGTGCGGCACGCTCCATCATTACCGGCGCGGGCTTTGATAATAATCTGCTGTGCATCGGCGAAAAAGAAGTGTTTGTGGTGGAAAGCATCTTTGACAAAATGATGGACGCGATGAGTCGGGCCGGTGCGGTGCGGCTGAATAAAGAACAGATTGATCAGCTCACAAAAAAAGCCTTCAGTTGGAAAGACGACCATTACGCGGTCAACAAGGAACTGGTGGGCAAAAATTGTTCGGTTCTGGCGCAGGCCGCTGGAACACACTGTGCGGACAATGTGGAATTGCTGTTCGGTGAAACCGATGAAAATAACCCCTTTGTGGCGGAAGAGCAGATGATGCCGTTTGTACCCTTTGTGCGGGCGAGAAATTTTGACCAGGCACTGGAACTGGCGGTGAAATATGAGCATGGCTTTGGCCACACCGGCATTATTCATTCCAACAATTTAGGCCATATCACCCGTATGGGACGGGCGATGAACACAACATTATTTGCGGTCAATGGCCCCAGCACGGCGGCGCTTGGCATACAGGGGGAAGGTTATGCCAGTTACACTGTCGCCACACCGACGGGCGAGGGCGTGACCAATCCACTGACGTTTGCGCGCTTCCGGCGCATGGCCATCAGCGGTTCGCTGCATGTGGTGTAAGTATTATTTCAGCGGTGCCGGAAGCTATAGAGGCCTTAGGAGTTAATTGTGGACGCAAGTCCGGAACTTATTAAAAAAATCACCGATGCGGTGCTGGAAGTACTAAGCCGCAAGGCTGATACTGCCGCTTCACCGGCCGCGGTTCACGCGCCC
>JAJYZY010000223.1 GCA_021799715.1 Planctomycetota bacterium
TCAAATAACCCCAATCACATATTTTCCCATAAAGCCGCGACCGCGGGTCGCGCCCCCGGAAAAAATCCCGGAGAAGTGAAACGAGGACATAACGAATTTATAAAATTGGCGAGGGCATTCATGGGAGCTGCACTCAATGAACAATGGTCATTGGGGCAGTGCCAGCGCGGCGGCTGTCGCCGCGGAGCAGGGGAATTTGGAACAGGTGAGCAGGCGAGCAAATAATGGATTGCGGTGTTGTGCTCAATGATCATTGAGCAATTGTGGTGCGCGGGCGGGCGCTGATGGTTAGTTCGATGGCTTTGTATTGGGCGACGGCTTCGGGCGTGATCTGATGCTGTCGCTTGGCAAATTCGCCGGCTTTGCGCGGCTGCAAGTCCGGTGATTGCGGGCCGTCATGGCGCTTGAGTACTTGATAAAATTGGTTGCGCTGGGCGGGAATCCAGCCGCTGTCACGGATCAGGCGGCAGATCATTTCCTCGGAGAGGCGGAAGGAGGTGCCCGCGCTGCTGACAACATTTTCTTCCATCATGACGCTGCCCATATCGTTGGCCCCAAAGAACAGGGCCAATTGGCCGATCTTGGGGCCCATTGTCACCCAACTGCTTTGCAGGTTCTGTACGTTATCCAGATACAGGCGGGCCAGCGCCAGCATGCGCAGATACTCATTGGCATCGGCCAATCTAACGGTGCGGCCGTTGTCGAATTCAAACGGTATGCCGGAATCAGGATTCCACTTGCGCTTTTTATCCAAAGGTGTATTATCGGGTTGATAGGTCCAATGGATAAATGCGGTGTAATGGGCGGGGGCGTTGGCCAAGGCCCAATCCTGCCGTTGGCGGACGCGTCGCATGTGATCGATGCGATCTTCAATGGTTTCAATGTGACCAATAAGCATGGTAGCGCTGGTGTGCATGCCGAGTTTATGAGCTTCGGTCATGACATCCAGCCACTGATCGCCGGAGCATTTGCCCGGACCAATTCTACTGCGCACGCGATCAGAAAATATTTCACCACCGCCACCGGGAACCGTGGCCAGACCCGCGGCCTTAAAGCGCGCGAGAACCTCGGATACGGGCAGATTAAAAAACCGGGAGAATTCCACAAACTCCGGGGGGCTGAAGGCATGGATATGCACACCGGGGAATTTTTCCCGTATGCCGCCAAGAAGCTCTTCATAATAAGTAATGGGCAACGCCGGGTTCATGCCGCCCTGCATGAGAATCTGCGTGCCGCCGATGCTGACAAGTTCACGGATTTTTTCATAAATCTGTTCGTAGGACAGCGTATAGGCATCGGGCGCGGCGGGGTCGTTACGCTTAAACGCGCAGAACGTGCAGCGGGCGGTGCAGATATTGGTGTAGTTAATGTTCCGGTCAATGACGTACGTGCGGTAGTCTTCCGGGTGTAGCCGCTGACTTGCGGCAAAGGCCCAGCGGCCCAGATCAATCAGCGGAGCATGGTGATACAGTTCATCAAGCTGCTGCTCGGTCATGCGGGCCTTGCCGTCAATGACGGCGTGGATATCAAATCCGGGCCGATAGCCCTTAGGTTGATGTAGAGGGGGGATAAGCAGGTCATTGTTAAATTCAATCATGGGAGAAGCTTTCCAATCCAAGCGGCAGAATGACTAAAAAATCCGGGTATACCAAACCTTCCCGCCAATCTTGCCGCAATAGATGATAGTGTTTTTGACCCTCATTGGGCAAGTGACGCGGGCGGGAACGCGGGCGTGGGGGGCCATGGGCCGGGCCGAACGAAACCGCGACTCGATACAATTGGAATGTCCGCGGATATACTATGGTGAAAGCCGCTCCCGCGGGGCCAGTATGGCGCTTGCCATGGCCATGGCTGGGCGGCGTGGTAATGAAATTACGTGGTAACAGGATTTAAGTCATGACTGATAATAAACCATCGATGAATTCCGGTGCTCCGGGCGGAAGTAATTCCAACGGGGGAGCAAATAACGTATCCAGCGGAGGGTCTAACACGCCGGCGCGTAAGCGGCGACGGTGGCCTATCGTGGTGGGAATTGTGCTGCTGTTGCTGGTATTGCTCGTACTGGCAATTCCCAGCATGATGTGCACCGGGCCGGGGGTGCGCTTTGTGGAATCGCAAATTAACTCGCGCATCAGCGGCAGCGTGGCAATCGGGCGCATGTCTTTAGGATGGTTTACGCCCGCCAAGTTGAACCGTGTGACGCTCAAAGACCCCAATGGGGATGTGGTAGTCGGCGATGTCAATATTGTGACGCACCGCAGCATTCTGAATTTATTAACGAATTGGCATAATGTGGGAAATATTGCCATTGATATTAAGACGCTCACGCTTAGCCGCGACAGTAACCATCAGCTAAATATCATGCAGGCGCTGGCCAATCCGCATCCGGCGGCGGCATCACCCGCCTCCACGCAGGCCGCAGTGCCGCAAACAACCCAAAGCGGCGGCACTGCAACCGCGCTTCCGCAAATTAATGCCACGCTGACATTGAACCTGGCCCAGGCGTCTTTTACGTCGCCGGGGTTAGAGCCTTTTCATGCGGACCATACGAACCTGATCGTAGCAGTTAATACCTTAGACAATAAACCGATCAAGGTGCAGTTGGATACCGCCGCCGGCCTGGTCAATCAGGCCCGCAGCAAAATTCATGTCGCGGCGGAAATCAATGCCATTGCCAACGGGCAAATCATGCCTGTCGCAAACATGACCGGGACGGTCACCGCGGGAATACAAAAGCTGAATCTTGCGGCGCTGGCACCGGTATTAAGTATGGCTGGAGTCAAGGTTTCTCCCAGTGGGGACTTGACCCTGGCTTTGGCGGCCAAGATTCCCGCGCCGGGGACCGGTTCGGTCGTGGGCCATATTCTGGTGAAAAATGCGGCACTCTCTGGAGCGATGTTGAAGGGAGATTCCCCCCAGTTAGGAACGGTGCAGGTTCCGATTAATGCGTCGTGGCAGGCCGATGATTATCAGATCAGCGCCCTGGGCAT
>JAJYZY010000224.1 GCA_021799715.1 Planctomycetota bacterium
CGCCTGGTTTTAATCACGGTGTTAAATATAATTCTTGTCGACTTGTTCGGGCTTTCGGTGGCAAAAGCCATTCCCGTCATTATTATTGCATCGGCAGTTTTATTTTCACTCTATCATTTTCTGGGAAATGAGCAGCCAACCTGGGGTGCCTTTGTCATCCGAACCATTGCCGGCATCTATTTTGCCGGGATTTTTATTTTCCGCGGCTTCGGTATTGATGTCGCTACACACGCCGGCTACGATCTGATGGTGGTAGGCCTTGATATTATGTCCCATCATCATGGATAACCTTTTGCCGGGTCAGAGAATTGGCGCGGCCAACTCACGAACGAGGCATGTGCCCAGCTAATCGCGATGGCTCGGAGCGTGCCGTGTGGCAGTCCGCATTTCGCGGTCAGCTCAACGCTGCCAAATTAACCTGGTAGCACACGCCCAATACCGGCACGAAAGCCGACCCTTAGCCCGACGCGGAAGCGTCGCGGTTTGATGCGGAACGCCGTCCCGGCAACAATCCATACCCCAATGCGGCAAACGCACTTTCAGATAACCGCATAGCCCGGCCCCACGCGGAAGCGTCGCGGTTTCACGCGACAGGCCATAAAGGAAAATATCTACAGTTATGCTTCAAAAAGCGGTTTGGCTCTGCCGGGCGGCAAAAAATATTGCCGTCAAGGCGGACAACAACGCTAATATCCACAGCACTACGGAAAAGTGAAAACTTTGAGTGCTCTGCATGGGTTGCCAACGCACTGCGGATGGAGCATTACCGGGAATTAGAGTTGCCGCAGGCCATGGGCATGGCTTAATCCGGCCCGTTGCCGGGAAGTATTCATTCGGTAGCCCGGGTGCCTGGATGCGGCCGATGATGGTCTCGCGTTGCCGTGCCGAATGGCTTGCCAACTGCGAGACGGTGGCGGAAAAAGCGTGAACATGTCGTGGCAATCCTGCACCATACTGTCCTGGCGCAATTTGCGGCAACGGAAGAATTAGAAGTTTTCCGTTCTGTTGTATTGCCGTGGCGTTTAAGTGAAGCTGATTGCAGAATTTCCCTCGGCTGGCGGCGCGTACCGCGAGAAACCAGCGGCCATTTCTGCGCTGAGCGGTAATATGAAAATCCGGATTGCCACGCGGAGCCTTGACCATGTTAAGCAAGGAGGTATATAGAATACGTGCCGGAGTGGAATTGTCGGAAAAGCAAATCGCCCCCACTTGCCCCAAACCGCGCCGCCAAAGTGCCGCCAGCGGATATTGCCCGCCGTGTGCCACAAGCGTCGCTCGTCGCTTAAGATAAACGCGGTCCCACAAATTAGTTCGGCTCTGAAGGCCGAATACCCGGGACTTCCATGCGATCTCCACTCTGTTGGGTGTTCCCTGAATTCTTCGTTGGATCAACATTCGCAAAACGCGGCCCCATTGGCTTAAGCGTTGCATCGGAAGTCGCGCGGTCCCGGTTGCCGCAATAAGCTGCTCGGTTGCACGACTACTGTGGCCCGGGGCAGCCACGGCGAATTCTACGGCGTGGCGCTCCAATAAGTCTTTCCACGCCGGTACGTTTAAGTGCGGTATACGGCCGTCCGTAACAACAATCAGAAGGGCCTTTTTTGTCAGCAATCTGCGTAATATTGGCAGCGCCGAATTCGGGCGCGTGGGGCCATTGGGAACAATTTTCGCCAGTAACTTCGCCAGCACGGGACGCACAGTTTGTACCTCGCCCGTGATGAGGCTTCGAGTCTGGCCGGAAAATAATAAGATGGTGATGTGATCCTTGGGCCTAAGTAGCTGCACCGCAGCGCAAACTGCGTGCGCCGCCAGGGCGAATCGCGTTACACCGGATGCGGTCGAGTTGCCTAACGACCCACTTACGTCCATCAAAAATAGGACATGCAGCGGTCGCGGGTGGGGCGGCACGCTGGATAGCGGCGAAAGGGTTTCAAGAATCGATGGCGTGTTACCCGCCCCCAGGGGTAAGCCGTAGCCACCGGGGCCAAAAGCATTGCGTGTACCGGCGATCAACAGGCCGCCGCCGATGTTTGTAACGTAAGCCGACAAGCGCTTTTGTGTCTGCGGCCGCAAATCCGTAACCGGGACATTGTCCAGTACCACAGCCTGATAGCGTTCCAGCGTGGCCAGCGAAACCGGAAATTGCCCCGGCGGCAATATCTGGGAAATCCATCCAGGAACCAGCCCGGTTTTTCCTGACTGCTTAGGGGTAATAATTAGTACCCGCGGCAGGGCTGGTTCAGGAAGGAGAATTTCAGCACTGTTATCCCCCGGCCACAAATCATGATTCAATAATTTGACCGTGAAGGTTTGATGCCCGTGAAGAAGATCACGATCTATCGGCGGCAGCAGCACCATCTTTTCCCCCGAATTGTGGAATCGCACCGGCAACTGGGCCAGCACCTCCGAGCCGCACATTTCCATCAGGCGGACTAAACCGGGGCCGGTGGATCGCAGCGTTACCTGTAATCGCGGCGACTGCAAAGTGTGCCCGCCTCCAAATACCCACCGTAAATCAGTAACGCCGACATCGGCCGATGTCGGCGCAATCACGGTAGCCGCGAGAGCCGCTTGCGGCACAGCCCATGGCGATGGTACGTGCCAGTCCAGCAGTCCGGTGGTAAAGATCCAAACGGGTGTTGATCCGGAAAATGCCAGCAGGCGTTTGGTGGAGGCGCGCCGGCGCGATACCTCATTTCGCGCAATCGGCCAATCCGGCACATTCTGCGGCAGCAGTTGGGTTGCCAAGACATGCGGTCGTGATGCAAATGTCACCAGGGTAATAGGCACCCCGCGGGGCGAATGCGCTGTAAGAAATCCGCGGAGCCAGCGCCCCTGACGCCAGGGAGCGGTAACCGCCGCCGGCGAATCATCCAGAGCCACGATGATCCGCTTGGCCGATGACGCAAAACGTGCCGCCGGTCCCGTTGCCGCCAGAATCGCGAATACCGCGGCAAGCAGAGGTAGTACCACAGTA
>JAJYZY010000225.1 GCA_021799715.1 Planctomycetota bacterium
CCAATCTCGTTGGCGTCACCCTTTCCACGGGCAGCAATCTTTACGTGCTGGATGGAAACAGCCTGTATGCGAATAACGGCAACAATAACGATCTGATCACCAACAACGGCACAATTACCGTCAACAGCGGCGGCAGCAACAGCGCCACCGGCATTGGTATTTCCAACGCGGTGGAACTGGCGGGCACGGGCAGCATTGTGTTGAATGCCAACGGCAATAATCTCGCAGCGGCCAACATTTACGATGGCGGCTACAGCAACCTTACCCAGGACACGGGCCACACGATCAGCGGCACCGGCCAAATTAACGTCAACATCTTTACCAACAACGGCACGGTGAATGCCAATGTCAGCGGCAACACATTGCTATTGCAATCCAATAATTCCACCTACACCAACAACAGCCTGATCGAAGCCACCGGTGGCGGAACGCTACAGGAAACAAACACCACCATCAGTCAGGGGAGCAATGGCCTGATTGAAGCGAACGGCGGTACCGTGCTGCTTCATGCCGGCACCATCTCCGGCGGCACGCTTACCAGCACCACCGGCAGTGCAATCAACGAACAGAACGGCACCAATCTCGTTGGCGTCACCCTTTCCACGGGCAGCAATCTTTACGTGCTGGATGGAAACAGCCTGTATGCGAATAACGGCAACAATAACGATCTGATCACCAACAACGGCACAATCACCGTTAACAAGGGCGGCAGCAACGTCGGCACTGGAATTGGAATCGTCAACGCCGTGGAACTTGCGGGCACGGGCAGCATTGTGTTGAATGCCAACGGCAATAATCTCGCAGCGGCCAACATTTACGATGGCGGCTATAGCAACCTTACCCAGGATGCCGGCCACACGATCAGCGGTACCGGCGAGATCACCGTCAACAACTTTACCAACAACGGTACGGTCAATGCGAATTCAAGTAGCAATACGCTTGCCATCACCGAAACCAATACCAATAACGGCACCTACGAAGCCAGCAATGGCGGCACGCTGGACGCTTCAAATTCAAACCTCACAAATTACAACAGCGGAAACACAACGCTCACCGGCGGTACTTATGAAGTAGCGGCCAACAGCACCATGATTCTTCCCGGTTCCATTACGGTTAATAATGGCAACATCATTCTCAACGGCAGCAAAACCACGTTTGCCGCAATTGCGCCGCTGAATAACAATGAAGGCGGCTTTCACCTCATCAACGGTGCCAGTTTCACCACACAAGGTGATTTGACCAATTCTGGAACGATTGAAACAACTGCCGCCAGCACGCTGACAATTAATGCTCTCAGCACCTTCACGCAAACGGCGGGAACCACCCTGGACAATGGGGTGATTAATACCCCGACCATGAATTTGCAGGGTGGTACGCTGGAAGGGACAGGCAGTGTCAGCGGAGCAGTGAATAATACCGGCGGCATCATCAGCCCCGGCGATGCGCCGGGAACGCTGACCATTGGTTCACTTAACCAGAGTTCGACCGGCATCGTGGATATCCTGCTGGCCAGTCTGACCTCATTTGACCAGTTGGACGTGACCGGCGCGGCTACCATTGCCGGCACGCTTAATGTCAGCCTCGCGGCCGGCTTTAACGCTCCCAACAATTCAATGTTTGATATTCTAACATCAGCGGACCTGACCGGAACCTTCGCCACCGTCAATCTCCCCAGTGATTTCACAATCAGCTACACCAGCACTGCTGTGACCTTAAATTATATTAATAACAACGGACCGTCACCTGTCCCGGTTCCCGCATCGGCAAGTCTGCTGGCCATAGGTGCCTTGAGCCTTCTGGGCTATCGGCAAATATCGCTTTATAAACGCCGCCGCAGAAGCGTCTAATTGGCTTTTAACCTTGTCCCCAAGCCCCACGGCCCCCTGCGATGGAATGTCGCAGGGGGCTTTTTTAACGGCACATCGGGGTCTTGGCCTGCGGGTATACCCTGTGTGGTACATGGCGGTAGGAGGTTGAAACGCGAAAAATGCGGATACGTCCTGATTTGGTGCCAAGCATAACGGGAGTAGGATGTCCCGTTAATAGCCATTTGCGCTTTATCAGACGCGGAACATGCGGGCGTCGCGGCATATTTGACGGTTATACGCATAAATACGTATTGCGTGGCCGGATGTAGTGTGTCATACTTCATTGTGTTAGATAATGTGTTTCCTGAAATGGAATGTGTGTTACAGAACCAAGTGCAATGGGAGCTGAGATCGTGAAAAAAAATAAAACCATGAACGCCAATGTTAAATCCTGCGGTTTTCCACCCGCCCGGCAGCGATGGTTCGGTGCCGTCAAAGCACAGGCCATTGCAGGCTGTGCCATCGCGGCCATGGGAACTGTGGCCACAATGCCCAGCCGAGTGCAGGCCAGCGTGGTGAACACGACGACCACCTGGATCGGCGGGGGCGGAAATTCGTTATGGAGTAATATTTATAACTGGTATCTCAACGATGCGCCGGTCAACAATTCAAACGTGATCATTGGCGGTTCGGCAACAGCTTCCGCGCCCGCGGTGGCTGATGTTTCGTTAACCCTTGCCAGTTTAACCATTGATGCCAACAGCGGCATGGCTATCGCGGCGGGAAATAATATCGGTATCGGCAGCGGTGGATATGTCAATGACAACGGCCAGATCACCATCAATTCCGACACCAACTCCAACACCGGTTTGATTATCAGTGCGCCGGTGACCCTTGAAGGAACGGGCACGATCATACTTAACGCCGTGCCGGGCGGCAGCCTTTCCTCCGCCAATATTTCCGGCGGTAATGCCCTGACACAGAATTCCGGTCATACCATTTCCGGTACCGGCGAAATTTACGTCGCCGGCTTCACCAACAGTGGCACGGTCAATGCCGACTCCAATGGCAATAACCTGCTGTTGCAATACATGAATGGGGGCACATTCTCAAATAGCGGCACTTTTGAAGCCACCAATGGCGGCACGCTGACCTT
>JAJYZY010000226.1 GCA_021799715.1 Planctomycetota bacterium
GTATGGCAGTTGGGCAGTTCCTCACTGATTCGACGGATGCCGTCAATGGTTTCCAGCGCCAGCCGCCGCACTTCCTCCTGCCCGGTAACAATGGGAAATATGAGCGGATCAAAATAAATATCTGTTTCCGGAATGCCGTATTTATTAACCAGCAGATCGTAGAGCCTTTTGGCAATTTCAATTTTACGATCGGCGGTTTTGGCCATGGCCTCAATTTTGTCTTCATCAATGGTGCCTGCGACCACGGCGGCCCCATAGCGTTTCAGTAACGCGGCCATGCGGGCGAGCTTTTCTTCGCCATCTTCCAGATTAATGGAATTGACGATGCACTTGCCCGGGGCGGCTTGTAATCCGGCTTCGATGACATCCAACTGTGTCGAGTCGATCATCAAGGGCGCGGTGACTTCCTTGGCAAAGCGCCGGACAATATCGGTCATGTCCGGGACACCGTTGCGGCCCACATAATCCACGCAGACATCAACAACGTGCGATCCTTCCTTCACCTGTTCGCGCCCGATGGCGGTCAGGGTGTCCCAATCCGCGGCCAGGAGGCAATCACGGAATTTTTTGGAACCGTTGGTATTGGTGCGTTCGCCGATAATGAGAATGGAATTATCCTGCCGGGCGTCCACCGCGCTATACAGCGATGAAATAGTCGCATGCGCGGCATCCATTTTCCGCCCGTATGCGCTGCGGACCGCCGGCTTTAATTGTGCCACCGCCGCCGCCACGGCGCGAATGTGCTCCGGTGTGGTGCCGCAGCATCCGCCGACAATATTGACGCCAAACTGCTGAACAAATTCCACATGGGCCTTGGCAAGTTCCGCCGCGCCAAGCGGGAAATGGGTGCGGCCCTCATGCAGCACAGGCAGGCCGGCATTGGGCTGCACGGATAAATAGCGCGTGCAATTCTGACTCAAGGTTTCCACATGCGGGCGCATCAGCTCCGGACCGGTGGCGCAGTTCATGCCGATGACATCCACCGGAAGCGCCTCCAGCGTGGTAATTACCGCGTTCATTTCCGTGCCCAGCAACATCGTGCCGACGGTTTCCATGGTTACCTGCACCATGATCGGCACGCGAATGCCCATTTCCTCCATGGCGTCGGTCGCGGCAATCACCGCAACTTTGGCCTGCAGCAGGTCAAAACATGTTTCAATGAGAATCGCATCAACCCCGCCATCGAGCAAGCCGCGAACCTGCTCCAGGTAGGAATCGTGCATGATGTCAAACGTGGTGTTGCCCAGCGTGATGGCTTTGGTGCCCGGACCGATCGATCCGGCGACAAATCGCGGCCGATCCGGCGTGGTGAATTTATCGGCGGCACTGCGGGCCAGCAGCGCCGCTTTGCGGTTAATTTCCCGGCACTGATCCTGCAACCCAAATTCCGCCAGAACAATTTTACTGGCACCAAACGTATCGGTTTCCACCGTATCAGACCCGGCGGAATAATACGATTCATGGATGGATTGAATTACATCGGGGCGGGAAAGTACCAGCACTTCCGGGCAGTTTTCCAGATTGTTAAAATCGGCCAACGTCAGATTCGCGGCAAATATCTGCGTGCCTAATCCGCCGTCAAATACCATGACCCGGTGTTTTAACACATCCAGAAATGGATGGCTTTCCATCGGTCCGGCCGCACCCTGCTTCAACCCTGAAGTATTCTGGTTTTCTATTTTCTTACTCATATTTTATTACTCAACTGCGTCCGTCGCGTGCCGGGGCGTTAAATCGGTACATTAAATGTGTTATCTAATATTACGCGGGTACGCCGGACGCGCGTTTCCGCCTCTGCCGGTGTATTGCCGGGGCGCGACCCGCGGTCGCGGCTTTGTGGAAGGCTTGGCGGCATGGAAGTCCGTGGTGGCGGGCGAATGTTGCAGCCGTTTTCGTTCCTTTTCCATTTCCTTGCGTTCGAACCATTTTTGCGTCGCCTGTCGCTTCTGATCATGATATTCCGGCGAACTGACCGTGCGCAGCCATTGCAATTCCTTCGGTGATAGCGCTCTAGATTCGCCCGGATTTAATCCGGCGGCTGTAATTTTTTCCGCAATCGCCACGCGGAACATATCCGCAACACGGTAGCCGAAACGGGCCAGCACGCGGCGGAATTCCCGGTTTTTTCCTTCCGCAATGGTTACTTCCAAAATCGTCTTGCCGCGCTGCCGCGAAAGCACGCGCAAGGCAAAGCCTTCCGCCCGCACGGCCCGCCCGCCATCCGGCGCTCCCAGCCAGATACCCTTACGCACTCGTTCCACCGCTTCGCTGGTTAAGCGGGCATCCACCGTGACAACGTAGGTTTTTTCCACGCCGTAACGTGGATGCGATATGGCATTGGCCAATTCACCGTCATTGGTCATCAGCACCAACCCGCGGGAATCCATATCCAGCCGGCCAACGGGAAAAAGTCGCGCCGTTATGCCCGGCAGTAATTCATGGACGGTTTTGCGATCCGCTGGATCATTCCGGGTCACCAGCACGCCTTTCGGTTTATAAAGCAGAATGTAAAGCAGCTTTTCCGGCTGCAGCGCTTCTACCAGATCATCGCCCACGGTGATGGTGTCTTTTTCCGGATCAATCAGCACCGGCAATTTCACCGGCACATGCCCATTGACACGCACTTGGCCTTCCAGGATCAGTTGTTCACACTTGCGCCGGGCGGCCACCCCGCAATCGGCCATGAACTTTTGTAAGCGTACTTTCATCGTATTATTTCCAATATATTGTAGGAGGCGAAAACGCCCGGGGCGGTCCGCGGTTACGGCAGTCGGATTCGCAACAGTGTACACACGCTGACCACACGCAGGCGAATCTGCCGGGCGCTGGCGGGAATTAACAGGGTTTCCCCCGGCGCAAAGGCTAGCGGCGCGGCATCCAATATTTCCAGCACACCCTGTCCGGAAAGGCACATCCACACTTCAGGTTTTTCATCCATCCAATCCGCGGGGAAGGTCTGACTT
>JAJYZY010000227.1 GCA_021799715.1 Planctomycetota bacterium
GGCGAACACACTTTCAGGACACGATCTTCGGCGGCAAATATCTCAACAACTGGCGCATGGCGGAAATTCATGCCAAAGAAGCGCCGGATCGGGTTAATGAGCTGGAAAAATGGGGGGCGGTTTTTGATCGCACCGCGGAAGGAAAAATCATGCAGCGCGCCTTCGGCGGCCATACGCACAAGCGCCTGGCCCACGTTGGTGATCGCACCGGATTGGAATTAATCCGGACGCTGCAGGACAAGGGCATCCATCAAGGCATTGACGTGTATATGGAATGCACCATCACCCGATTGCTCAAAGATGGGGATCGGGTTTGCGGCGCGTTCGGTTATTGGCGCGAAACCGGCCGCTTTGTGGTTTTCAAAGCCAAAGCCGTTGTGCTCGCCACCGGCGGCCTGGGCAAATGCTTCAAAATTACATCCAATTCATGGGAAGGCACGGGGGATGGCCACGCCTTGGGCTATGAAGCCGGCGCGGAATTTGTGGATATGGAATTTGTGCAGTTTCACCCCACCGGGATGGTCTGGCCGCCGGGTGTGCAGGGGCTGCTGGTTACCGAGGCCGTGCGCGGCGAGGGCGGCATTCTGCGTAACAGCAAGGGTGAGCGCTTCATGGAAAAATATGACCCCAAGCGCATGGAATTATCCACGCGCGATGTGGTCGCCCGGTCAATCTACACTGAAGTCAAAGAAGGCCGCGGTTCCCCCCACGGTGGATGCTTTCTGGACATCTCCCATCGTGGCGCGGAATATGTGAAGAAAAAACTCCCCAGCATGTACCATCAGTTCAAGGAACTCGCTGATGTGGACATCACCAAAGAACCAATGGAAGTCGGCCCGACATGCCACTACGCCATGGGGGGCATTAAAGTGGATGCCGAAACCGGTGCCAGCCGGGTGCCGGGGCTCTTTGCCGCCGGAGAATGCTCCGGTGGAATGCACGGGGCCAACCGTCTGGGCGGCAATTCATTATCTGATCTGATCGTATTTGGCCGCCGCGTCGGCGCAGCGGCAGCGGAATATTCGAAAGCCGCACCGGCGGCGCGCATTGATAATGCGGATGTGGCAAGTGCCGCCAGTGAAATGACCGGCTTTTTCGGTCGGCCCAATGCCGAGGATCCCTACAAACTGCATGTTGAACTGCAAACCATGCTGCACAGTCTGGTTGGCATATTCCGCGAGGAAAAAGACCTGACCGAGGCAGTTTCCAAATTGGAATTATTCAAGCAGCGTGTGGTCAATGTGGGCATTAATGAAGGTCAGCGGATGTACAATCCGGGCTGGCATTTATGCAAAGATCTTCGCAACATGCTGATTTGCGCTGAGGCCATTACCCGTGCCGCGCTGATGCGCAAAGAAAGCCGCGGCGCCCACAGCCGCCTGGATTATCCAAAATACGATGATTATTGGGGTGAGCATAATATTGTTTCCCGGAAAAACGGCGATGTTATGCTCGTTGAGCCATGCCCCGTCGTCAAAACGCCGGAACTGCTGCCACTGGTTGAAGAAAAGAAAGCCAAGGAAAAAAAATGAGCACGCGATTATTCAAAGTATGGCGCGGAGATAAAGCCGGCGGCCAGTTGGTTGACTACACCGTGGAAGTTCAGGACGGCATGGTGGTTCTCGATGCCATCCATCAGATTCAGCGCGAGCAGGCGCATGATCTGGCCTGCCGTTGGAACTGCAAGGCCGCCAAATGCGGTTCCTGCAGCGCGGAAGTCAATGGCAAGCCCCGGCTGATGTGCAAAACCCGCCTCGATGATTTCGTGGAGGGACAGACCATCACCGTGCAACCCATGAAGGCCTTTCCCATTATTCGTGATCTGGTGACCGATGTTTCATGGAATTATACGGTCAACAAAAAAATTCCCCCGTTCACGCCCAAACCGGATACCACCTGGCTGATGCAGCAACGGGACGTGGATCGATCACAGGAATTCCGCAAGTGCATTGAGTGTTTTCTGTGCCAGAATGTGTGCCATGTTCTGCGCGAACATGATCTGGAAGATAAATTTTTCGGCCCGCGATTTCTGGTGCGTGTGGCCAGTCTGGAAATGCACCCGCTGGATTCGCTGGACCGCACCGCGTTGCTCAAAGATGAAGGTGGAATCGGCCTGTGCAATATCACCAAATGCTGCACGGAAGTTTGTCCGGAAGAAATTCATATCACCGACAACGCGATTATTCCCCTTAAAGAACGCGTGGTGGATAAATACTACGACCCGATTCGCATTGCCCTGCGCGTACTGACCGGCGGCGGAAAGAAGTAATTGCCCACAATCTTGAGGTTTGCCATTTAAAACGCGGTGGTTCCGCGCGCCGGACGGCTGCGCCCTGCACGCGGCACAGGAGATAGCCGGGAAGCAGAAAAACTCGTACCGAATTCAACGATTGGATAATGTCGTTGTGCCGAGTGAAACAACAAAGGAAAATGTTCGAATTTCATTCTTGACTTCCACAGATGTGGCAGCCATCATGGCATTATTCTATCGGGGTTCCCCCTGCGGTATTTCGTAATAATGGAGACCTTAAGAATGGAAAACGGTCGAATTAAGGGCGCGTGGACCGGATTTTCCCGGTGGGACATGGCGGCGGGAACGGCGTGCGTGGGACTATTGATCGCGATATGTATCCCGGCGCTGGGTATGTCCAGGCAAATGATGAGGCGGGCGAACTGCGCGGCCAATGTGCGGGACATCATTCAGGCTATGTACATATATGCGCAAAGCAATCAATCGGTTTTTCCCGCCACTCCCGGCCCCATCAGTGGGCGCTATTGCAATTGCCCACAACCTCCGGCCAACGGCGGCGGTCTGCCGGGTACGAGGAAAAAAATAACGGAGGACTGGTACGGAAATGGCGCGGTGCCAGGCGGGCGAGACCTGGGCAATCCGTTAGCGTGTTTGTGGTTGCTGGTGATCAATGGGCAGAACAGGCCCAGCGATTTCATCTGCCCATCCG
>JAJYZY010000061.1 GCA_021799715.1 Planctomycetota bacterium
ATTCGTGATTTGCCCCAGGTTCGCCTGATCCAGGGACATGCTAAACTCCAGGATGCACACACCGTTGTTGTTGGAAAACAGCGCATAGCCGCAGATCACATATTAATTGCAACTGGAGCCACCGCCGCAATACCGGAAATTCCGGGTTTGGCGCACGCCGGTTACCTGACCAACCAATCCGCGTTTGAACTGGAAGCCCTTCCGGAGTCAATGATTGTGTTAGGTGGACGGTACATCGCGTTGGAATGCGCACAGATGTTCGCGCGTTTGGGCAGCCGTGTCACGGTGCTTCAGCGCTCTGACCGCATTTTACCTGGTGAGTCCGCCGATATCACCGATGCCCTGACCGGGTATTTGACCGCCGAGGGATTGGAAATTCTCACCGGGGTTGCTGTTGAACAGGTGCGCCGGGAAAAGCAGGGCGTAATCGTAACAAGCAGAATCAACGGAGAAGAGCGGGAATTTTCCGCAAAGAACATCCTTGTGGCCACCGGCCGCAGTCCCAATACCCGCGGCTTGGGTTTGGAAACCGCTGGCATATTGCTCGATTCACGCGGCTTTATACGGGTCAGCCCCACGCTGCAAACCACACGGCCCGGCGTCTGGGCGGCGGGAGATGTGCTGGGACAGAATATGTTCGTTTACACGGCCGCGTATGAAGGGGCTCTGGCGGTGGAAAATATGTTAACCAAAGCTGATCGCGTGGTGGACTATACAGCGTTGCCATGGGTTATCTTTACCGACCCGCAGGTGGCAGGGGTGGGGCTGGATGAGCGGCAGGCCCGTGCGGCCGGCCATGATGCCGAGACTGCAATATTGCCTTTAACGCACGTCCCGCGCGCGATCGCCGCCCGAGACACCCGTGGTCTGATAAAACTTATCCGCGATAAAAAAACTGATTTGCTGTTGGGTGCCCGCGTACTGGCTCCGGAAGGTTCGGAATTGTTGATGGAATTGGCACTGGCGATCAAATTTGGAATTACAGTCACGCAACTGCGCAATAGTTTTCATGCATATTTGACTCTGGGCGAGGGCGTGAAACTGGCGGCTATTGCATTTGGCAAAAATGTGTCGCAGTTGAGTTGCTGCGCCACGTAAATGGTCTTTATCAAAAAAGAGGTCCATGATGGATACACAAAATCAACCACAATATAGTAACGATAATTGCTGTACGCCGAAGACTGCATTATCACGCACACATCAAGGTATGGAATCCTCCAAAACCTGGTCCGCCGCTGCGGTGGCCATTGTTGCGGCCCTACTTTCTTCCGCCTGCTGCTGGTTGCCATTGGCGCTTCTGGGGCTGGGAATATCCGCGGCGGGATTGGCCAAATTCGTATTTGGGGCACGTTGGATATTTATTGCAATCGCCGGTATGGCTTTGGGCCTTGGCTTCTACTTCAGCTATCGCCGTAGGGCCGCTTGCGCACCCGATAACGCCTGTGCGCCTGGCGGCGTGACGGGATTCAAGCGTGCGATGCTCTGGCTATCGGTTGCGCTGGTGCTGGCCTTTGCGACATTTCCTTATTACAGTGCCTCGCTGCTGAAAGCCATAGGCGCAGGCGGGAACGGGTCCTTGGTAAACTCCAATTCACCAACGAAGATTGCAGTAAACACGCCAACCAAAACTAAACTGGCCGACACTACAACGGACGCGGCCATGACCCAATTCCGGATTTATGCCTATCAAATTCAAGGCATGGATTGCCAACAATGCGCTGATGGTTTGCAGGCCGCCATTGCCAAAATGCCGGGAGTAAAAAAAGCAATCGTCTCGTATCAACATGGCACCGCTGAGGTGCAGGCCGTCCCCGGTTTTGATCCGCACAGTGTAACCAAACGCATCAGCGGAATCGGATATAAAACAACACTGGTGAATTCAGAATCCACAGTAAACATCCAGCGGTGACGCCAATAAGCAACGGCAAATCAACTGCCTGTTTTTAACCCCTCTCGGCCAGGCCACAAACATCTCATACGGTTGGTCGTAGCCGCGGCCCGCGCCTGTAGCATTACTGCATTACTGCCGCCGGGATTTTAATTGAACGAACGCAAATCCCGACGCCTGCGAGGCCGGCAGTCCGTGGAACTGGAGGTTCTGGAACCGTCGGATGGTCAGCATGATCGGATCGAGGTCAATGGGGATTTGGGCCTGACACGGGCTTGCGTCCGGCGGTACAGTAAAACCAAAATCTAAATAGGAACGCAAGAGGGACGCAACCGCTGCGACGGCCAGTAACCGACGTTATTTTGGTGATCTATAACACCGGGCCGGGTTGTAATCGTTCTCCGTTCGTACTCAGGGGTGCGCAAAAATAGCTTCGCACTTCCTGGCAGGTTCTTTTGGCCGCGGGCTTCGTTATTCGCTGCGTGACAGAGCAATGGCGCGTCGCTTACGCGTCGCCGGCGGCCAAAACTCCCGCGCCGTAAAATTGGATTTATTTGTGCGCGGCCCCCTGGCTTGCTTTCATGCCGAGTGATTCAGGTATTATTTCCGCCCAGCGAGGCCAGGCTTTCCGTTCAATGGCTTGAAAATGAGGGTTCCCGGATATTGCCCGGGCATCGGCAAGGCTCCACACCGCACCATTTTCATGAAACACACCGTTGAGTGTGCCCTTGCGTCGCTGCGCCAGCAGCCACGCCGGTTTAAGCATCAAACTCCAGAAGAAATTTCCCACCCCGGAACCGCGGATCAATGGAGCCATGGAGGCGTAATCGGGTTCCCACTCGTTTCCGGTAAGCCGCTGGTTTCCCCAGCCTGATCCGCCGGTGCGGATCCGTTGCCACTCGGTCAGCCACACCGGCTTCCCCAGTGTTCTTTGTGCCCGGTGAATGTCATGCAGTACCTTATGTAAAGCCGCGGTTGAGGCGGGAAAATCCGGATGGGTTTGCAGAATATCCGCACCCGCATTCAGATAGGCCATGCTCTGGCTGATATTCGCGCCGCCGATTGACAATTGCACAGCCCCACGACGGTGGGCCGCATGACGCATCATCGCTTCGGCAAAGCGATGGCGCGGCTCACCCCATGGTTCATTTTGCACTTCAATGGCCAGCAGCCGCCGGTCATTGCTGAAACGTTTCAAGAACCAGTCCAGAAATTTGATCGGGCGGTGCCACCGTCTGGGATTATTGACGATCTGTGATGCCGGTGACAGCAGGTCGGATGCGGTCAGGGGATGAGTGTCGGCGATATGACGGGGGGTTGGCTCCACACCATCACCCTCAAAAAGTACCGGCATAACTTTGATTCCCGCCGCGCCGCATGTGTGCAGGAAGTGGTCAAACCGCTGCAACAATGCGGCGCTATCAGCCAGCCAGAATTCATAACTCAGCCAGACGCGCAACGCGTTGAGTCGCAGGCTTTTGGCATAGCCGATGTCGCGTCGGATAATCTGTGCGTCATAGGATTGCCAAATCTGATAGGCGTTCCAGGCACGGGCGGGAATATATATTGCTCCGCGCGGCACAAATGTATCGTTGGTGGGCCGCGCGCCGCCCACAGCGCTACCGTAAACCCGGGTCACTAACGCAGCGGCGGTTGCCGTGGAGCCGCCGGCAGCAATCCAAATAGAAGCCTTTTTCAAAAAGTCTCGGCGGTCAACAGAAACGCGGTGCTTGTTCAGTGGCTGATCAGACATTGCAATTTTCCATATTGTATAGCTTCTTTTATCACGCTCCGGACCATCGCTGCCAACCGCCTCAACCAAATCATGCAAATGGCCCGTATTGACCGATGCGGATAATATAATAACTAAGGTGATGCTGGACTTGCAAAAGGTTTTGGAAATGACTCATCCTGATATTCCTGATCGACCGATGTTATGGTTCTCCCGCGCCGGTCTGATGGAACTGGATCGTCGAGCGGTTGAAGATTATGGAATATCCGTGCCGGTTCTGATGGAAAATGCGGGGCGGCAGGTCGCCGAGGTCACGCGGTCTTATATGATGGAGGGCAGTGCCGTGCTGATTCTGGTCGGCGCGGGCAACAACGGGGGAGATGGCCTTGTGGCAGCCCGACATTTGGCCAATCGCGGACATTTGGTGCAAATTATATCCATTGCCGACGAGGATAAGTTTACGGGCGCGCCGCAAACACAACTTCATATAGCTCGCAAAATGGGGATTCCCGTTACCTTTCTGTCCGGGCGGGATGATGCGCTGGCCCGATGGCTCCATGACAGTGACGTGGGTGATGCCGTGGTGGACGCCATGTTCGGCACCGGGTTGAACCGACCTCTGGACGGGGCGGTGAAGGATCTGATTATGCAGTTGAATAATGCCAATCATCGGGTAATCAGCGTGGATATTCCATCGGGTCTGGATTGCGATACCGGCGGGGTTCTGGGAATTGCGGTACAAGCGGCGCACAGCGTAAGTTTCTGCGGTATGAAAATTGGCTTTGAATCCGCCGATGCCATCCGTTATCTGGGGCAGATTTCCATCGGCGATATCGGTGCCCCGCGGGCATTGCTGGAAGCGTGCGCGGAAAAATGTTGACATCCAAAGCGCCCTGTGGCAGTATATTGATGTGTTTCAATATAGGAGTTGTGCCATGTTGCGCTTCGCACGGAGTATCGGGGGACTAACATTGTCGGCGGTGCTGGGGATTATGTCGGCCGCACTGCCGGCGGCCGCGACGGCCCGTGCCGCCACCGGCTCGGTTGGTCCGGGGGTTCCGCCGTTCACGGTAAGACCTGGATACCGCGTAACGCTGGTAGCCAATAAAATCGCCAATTGCCGGTTTCTGGAGTTTGATGGTCACGGCCGCTTATTTGTCAGTGAACCGGGGCCAGGGCGCATACTGGTATTAAGCGGTAAAAATCATTCCGGTTATTACACCCGTCGTGCCACATTCCTGAACAATTACGACCGTGTCCAGGCAATGGTTTACCGAACGGGTTGGCTCTGGTTTGCCACAAGTACCGGAATTTTTAAAACCCGGGACAACGGTACGCAAACCCATGCCGGCAAGGTGATTACGATTTTAAGCGGCTTACCCGGCGATTCCGGTCATTGGTGGCGCAGTCTTTGCGTGACACGCCGGCATCTGTTTACCAGCGTAGGGGATCAGAGCAATATTGATCCGTGGCACAGCGCGGAGGATATCATGAAAACCGACCGGGAAAAAATCTGGCGCTATAACCGCAACGGCACGGGCAAAACTCTCTGGTGCACGGGAATACGCAACACGGAGAAACTTTTATTCCGGCCCGGTACGCATGAATTATGGGGCTGCGACGAAGGAAGTGATCAGTTCGGACACCCCCTGGGTGAAGCATGGCCGAATCAACCCATTACAGATCACAATCCGCCCGATGAATTCAATCATTATATCCGCGGCAAATTTTATGGTCAGCCGTTTATCACCGGCAATGATATTCCGCGGTATGAGTATGTGAAGAGTTTTGAAAAAACGGGACATCCAAATCTTATCAAATTAGCCGCGGAGGACGTTGTCCCGGCCTATGACTTCGGCGCGCATTGGTCGACGGTGAGTTTCTGCTTTTTCGGCAATAACAAATTTCACGGTGCCAGGATCGGGGATGCGATGGTGTGCTGCCATGGCTCATGGGACAGCGTTAAACTCGTGGGATATCGTTTGCAGTTGGTCAAGTTTGATCCGTGGACCGGCAAGCCTTATGGATCACAACTGATGGTTTCAACACTCGGTGATAATGGCAAAAAAGTTCTGGCGCGGCCGGTGAATTGTCTGGAAGCTTCCGATGGTTCTGTGATATTCAGTTCCGATTCCAATGGCAGCATCTACCGTCTGCGATGGGTGGGTACCGGGGACGGCGCGCATTAATCCCGGCGTGGGGCTGCCATTAGTCGGGTATCTTCAGTGCTTGCTGTAACTTTGCTTTGCGGTTCCATTGAATTTGCAGCAACGCAGTTGCGAATTCCTTTGACCGTGCAAAACTTCAAAATGCGGGCAGAAATGTCTTGACTTTGCGCAGTACAAGTAGGTAAGGTACGGACAGCAGCATCCTTGACGGTTCAGAGGCAGTATGGATATGCGAAATTTCACAAAACCTTCGGCGATTTTCGGATGCGGATTGGCGCTTTCCGCTGTGTCATTTGTTTGCCATAGCGCCGGCGCAGCGACGACCCCGACGATTGCCATTCAAAATGTGGCGCAAGATGTCCCTTATTCTCCGCAAATTCACGCACTGTTGACCGATCCATCCACCGGTGCCATTTTGCAGGGTAGCGGAGCTTATGGTGGTTACGGTAGTTACAGTTCTTCCCTGAGCGGTTCCGGACCGTATTACGATATTCAAGGTTATCTGGATACCGGAACCAGTGGCATATTACTTAGCGAATACGCCCGGGTGGGACTGGGCGTAAAACTCGCAACGTACAACGGGTCTCCGGTTACTTATACTGATACTGGCTTGGGCGGAGCAGCTTCCTACAATGTTTCAAAGACTTATGATCTATCCACCGCACAGTTAAGTTCAGCCAATTACGGTACACAGCCGGCCACCACCGCGTACACCAATGATATTGGCGCGGTGAAGATGGAGACCGCCACCAGCGGCGGCTATAACATTTTCGGCATGCCGGTCATGCAGGGAAAAGTAACGGTATTTCAGCCAGGTAATTTTAACAGTTTGACCAGTCCAATTCCCACTTCCAGCTATATCTACAGCCCCGGTACACCAGCAAATCCCAATCCCGGAAATGGCGCAGGTCCCGGTATTGTTTCGTCGCCGTATCAAGTCCAGTTGAGTTTTGCATCGTTCTCCAGCCCGTCGCTGATTCAGCCGGCCGGTGCTCCGGGACCGGTGGAAGATGCAAACCCATTTATTGGCCCCGACCCTCTTGATCCCCAAGGTGCGACCGCTGCTATTCCCCCGGTAACGCTCGCGCTGACGGAGCCAACGACAAATGGCGGATTAACCCGTACCAGCACGGGGAGCTTTTTGTTTGATACCGGGGCGCAGTTGTCGTTTATTTCCACGGCCGAGGCGGCAAATCTGGGAATTTCAGAAGTCACCAGCAGTTCCGGTACAACCTCGCTGGTTTATACCGATACTGGAAAAGCGCTTCCCAATCAGTTTGCTGCTCCGATTACCGGAGCCGGCGGAAGTACCGCAAGTCCGGTTGGCTTTTATTTGGACTCGCTGACGCTCAAAACCACCAGCGGCGAAGCGATCTCATTTGTAAACGCACCGGTTGTCGTAATGGATGTAACGGTAACCAACCCCAACACCGGCCAGCCCTTCACGCTGGCCGGGGATCTCGGCATGAATTTTTTTGAAACTGGCGGGTTGACCAACAACTTCAACAACGGGTTTAAATGGTTCACGTTTAACCAGCCGGATGGGTTGCTTGGCCTTGTGCCCTTGTCGCCGATACCGGGAGACACCAACGGCGATGGTGTCGTTAATAATCTAGACCTTGCCACCGTTTTGAACAATCTCAATGAGCCGTCCGGCGGCCTTTGGAGCAAGGGGGATTTTACCGGCAGTGGAATAGTGACCAATACAGATCTCGCAATCGTATTAAACAACCTCAACACCGGGAGTTCCAGTACCACCGCAGCAATGACTGCCGCGAGCGCTGGATCGGTGCCGGAACCGGCAACATTGCCACTTTTTGCCATGGGCGTGGCAGGCGTTCTTGGCCTGAAAAAGCGCAAATCGCGACGCTGAAAGCGGTTATGCGAAGCGATTTCCGTCTCAGTTCGCCACCCATATCATTCCTTTACGGCATGCGACGGCAACGCCAAGCAGCGATCCGCTATTGTCTATAAAACATGCACTGTTGCATGTTGTGTGTTCAAATATTAATCTCTATGCCTATAAAGTGATTGTTATTTAATCACTTGTATGCACAAATTGTGCATTTGACGTGATATATGTATAAAAAATGGGCATTATTGCCTGGCGGAATATCTGCGGCGGAGAAATTCATGATGGGTATTGCAACGCGCAAGCGGCATATCGCGCAGTTGTCAACCGGAAGGTACGCTTTGCCACTGGGTTTGATTACTTGTGCGGTACTGGCACCGGTTCAATCGTGCGCGGCGGCAACCGCATCGGCGGTGGTGGTACCAAAGCCGGTTTTAGATACCGGCAGCACGGCTTGGATGATGGTATCCGCCGCGCTGGTAATGTTTATGATTCCAGGACTGGCGTTGTTTTATGCCGGCATGGTGCGAAAAAAAAATGTGCTGGCAACCATGATGCACTCGTATACCGCTCTGGCAGTGGTGTGCCTGCAATGGATTGTCATTGGGTACATGTTGGCATTTGGTAAAGATCAGCATGGACTGATCGGCTGGCAGCCGGGCGATATGTTTCTCATCGGCATGAATCCGCGGCATCTGGTGCAACAGGGGGGAAGTTATATTCCCGAAACAGTATTCTGTATGTTTCAGGCCATGTTCGCCATGATTACGCCCGCGGTTATTGCCGGCTCTCTGGCCGAGAGAATGAAATTCCGATCCTTCGTACTGTTTATTCTGTTATGGAGTACGCTGGTTTATGATCCGTTGGCGCATTGTGTATGGGGTGGCGGCTGGTTGGATAAAATGCATGTCGCCGATTTTGCCGGTGGAACGGTGGTGGAAATTGCGTCCGGGGTTTCCGGTCTGGTGATGGCCGTTTTTCTGGGTCGAAGGCTGGGCTATCCCACGCAAGTGCTGCAGCCAAGCTCCTTGGCGCTTACGCTTACCGGAGCGGGAATTCTCTGGTTTGGCTGGTATGGCTTTAACGCCGGTTCCGCCGGTGCCGCCAATACGGTGGCCGGGGCGGCATTTCTTAACACGACCATTGCGGCGGCATCGGCTGGTGTGGCGTGGAATTTCGTGGAATGGGCGCATCATCGCCGCCCATCGACACTGGGCTTGGCATCGGGCATTGTCGCGGGGCTGGTGGCCATCACTCCGGCATGCGGATTTGTAGCGCTCTGGTCAGCACCGATTATCGGTGTGCTGGCGGGCGTGGTGTGTTATCTGGCGGTGCAGTTCAAAGGTGTGATGGGGTATGACGATTCGCTTGATGCCTTCGGCGTGCACGGGGTGGGCGGATTCCTGGGCATGTTGCTCACCGGAGTATTTGCCGTGTCCGCGGTTAATACCGTGCGCGGTCTGATCGCCGGTGACGGCCATCAGTTGATGGTGCAACTGACGGCGGCGGTGGCGGCGGTGGTGTATGTCGCCATCGGCACGGCGGTGGTGGGATTTATTGTGGATAAAACCTTCGGACTGCGGGTATCCGAACTTGTTGAAACGGAAGGTTTGGATCAGGGTATTCACGGCGAAAGCGGCTGGGATATCGGTGCCATGCCGGAAATGTCCATCATGGCCCCGTCGGATGCTCCCTGAATATGTCGGCGAAAGAAAAAAAATAACCGACCGTTTTTATCGCAACACGTTATTATTTTACAGGAGTTGATCAATGAAATTAATTATCGCCATCATCCAGCCAATTCGGCTGGAGGCCGTCAAACAGGCCCTGACGGATGTGGAAGTATTTCGCCTCACGGTCAGTGATGTGCAGGGCTATGGCAGGCAGAAGGGACACACGGAATATTTCCGCGGGCAGGCGTTACAGGTGAATCTGATACGCAAGGTTCGCCTGGAAATCGCGGTCAATGAGGCCTTCGTGCAGCCAACCATCAATGCCATCGTCAAATCCGCCCGCAGCGGTGCCGACGGAAAGGGGCAGGTCGGCGATGGGAAAATTTTTGTTCTGCCGCTGGATAATGTCATCCGCGTCAGCGACGGTACCGTCGGCGGTGAAGCGATTTAACGGGTAAAAATCGCAATCTTCGCGGCCGGCTGTCCTGCCCCTTGCGCCGCAACTGCGGCACCGACGGGTTGCCGATCCGCCTATTGTAGCTTACTTAACGAACGTAAATATGTATATGAATAAATCCCTGTGCTGTGCTGGTCGGACCAGACCATGCGCAGGGCATAGTTGCCGACGAGTTCAGCGTTGATGGCGGTAATCGGGCCGTCATACGTGGTGCGCACAACCGGCAAAATGGTTCGCCCCAGCAGGTCGCGTTCGCCCTGGCACCCGGCACAGGGGCACATGCGCCGCAGAAAGCGCAATTCAAAATGGGATGTAAGCCCATCGGACCATTCAATGTCCAGCGATGTCGATTTTTTCAACGCTATTCGCACGGGTTCCACCGGCACGGGCTTTTCCATGATGGATCATCTCCGGAAAATCAGCTTGCCAATTCGCGCACGGCGTCCGCCACTTCCAACGTGCGTTCATAGATGGCTTTGCCTACTATAATTCCTTCAATGGGCAGATATTTCAAAGCACGAATATCGTTAAGACTCCCCACGCCGCCGCTGTGTATAACCGGAATTGTGCCGGCGTTCCGCACAAGGGTTTCCGTGGCGGCAATGTTCGGCCCGATCAACGTGCCGTCCCGGGCGATGTCCGTGTAGATAATCGCCGCCAGGGGCCATTGCGCCACATTACGCACCACTTCCAGAGCGGTTGGATTTTCCGTGCCGCTGATGGTCCATCCGTGCGTGCCCACGCGGCCGTCGCGCGCATCAAGTCCCAGCACCAGCCGATTGCGAAATCGCGTGTCATGCACCATGGCGCGAAACCAATCGCCATCGGAAATGGCGCGCGTGCCGAGTATCAGGCGTTTGGCTCCAATGGCCAGAAGATATTCAATAACTTCCTCGGTGCGAATCCCGCCCCCGACTTCCACCTGCAGGCCGGTTTCACGGATCAGGCGTTCAATAAGTTCCAGATTCACCAGTCTCCCGTCACGCGCCCCGTCGAGGTCCACCACATGCAGCCACCGGCATCCGGCCTCTTTAAAACGCCGGGCGATGTCCAGCGGATCAACATCGTACGTGGTCTGCTGATTATAATCGCCGCGAAACAGTCGCACCACGCGGCCCCCGCGTAAATCAATTGCCGGTATTAATTCAATACTCATGAAAGCCCAATTCCTGGAGGTATCTATTCCTGATTCCAATGCGATGGAATCACTAACCAATATCATAAAACATCAGCCGATAATTCGCGAAGCCTCGGACGGTTGGTTTTGATCCAATACTTATAACTCGGCAAAGTTTTTCAATATCATGCGGCCCGCCGCCTGACTTTTTTCCGGGTGAAACTGAACCGCCATAACATTATCCCGGCATATCGCCGCGGTGAATTCCCCGCCGTAATCGGTTACTGCAGCAATATGCCGCGGATCGGTCGGGCGGACAAAGTAGGAGTGCACAAAGTAATAATGCGTGCCGGGCGCAATACCCTTAAAAAGCGGAACATCTTTCCGCGGCCACACGCTGTTCCAGCCCATGTGGGGTACCTTCAAACGTGTTGGCGCTTGATCCACGGAAAATCTTATGCAATCGCCGGGCACAATGCCCAAGCCGGTGTGTTCGCCGTCCTCAAAGCCTTTTTCCATCAGCAGTTGCAGCCCCAGGCATATTCCAAGAACCGGCCGCTGCCCGGCAATGAAATCTTTTATCGCATCGGCTTGTCCGGAAGATTCCAGTATTGCAATGGCATCGGCAAACGCCCCAACGCCGGGCAAAACCAGTTTGTCCGCGCTGCGAATATCCGTCGGCGATGCAATGATCTTTGCCGCAACTCCCAGAAGCTCAAACGCCTTCTGAACACTGCGTAAATTGCCCATGGAATAATCGACAATAGCCAGCATGATTCTGTCCCACAGTTTTTTATTCGGGTCAAACACATCAATGGAACCCCGCGCGGTACGTTATCCGCGATGGATTGCATGGTCGCCAACGCCGAAACACTGGGTTGATAGATCCGCTGCGCGTGTTGGCCCCGCCACCAAAGGCATTCAAGGGCGTGCCGTCAACGCAACACAACAATTTCAACCCGGCGGTCTTTGGCCAGGTTGGTGCGGGAAATCATGCGATGATCGCCAAAACTCACGGCGGTCATGCGACGGCGTGAAACGCCATGGCGCGCCAGGAAGGTTTCAACGGATCGTGCCCGCGCCAGACCCAGTGCATAGTTGTTTGGATACGGGTGATGAATCGGGCGGTTATCGGTGTAACCTTCAATGCGAATGCGGTTGCGGGCGTAGCGTGTCCGCAGCAGATGCACAACCCGCAACAGCGCATGTTCCGCACGAACCTCCAGCCGGGCACTGCCGGAGGCAAACAGCACATCGCTGGAAAGCACAAACCGCCGAATTTCCGTTCTCGACCGCGCGCTACGATGATGGATCATCCGGTGGTGCATGGCGTGCATGCCGCTGCGGCCTGATGGCGAAGAACCAAACGTCGGCAACATGGTATTGTCTGTGCCGGTAGTGCCGGCGGCGGGTGGCTGGGCGTTGGCTGCGGCCGCCTGTTGCGCGGCGGCCGCGGCAACCTGCTGTTGTTGTTGCAGTTGTTGGCGCGAAGCCGCCAAATTCGCCTTGGCGTCCGCCAATTGTTGCGCCAACTGCTGATTTTGCTTGATAAGCTGCGAATTCTGTGTTTGCAGGGTCTGATCCGTGCATCCGCCAAGACCCAAGCCCAGCATCATCACCACTGTACCGGCCAGCAGGCCGCGAGTTACATTGAATGTGTGTCCCATGGTTCCATAATCTCCTTGTAAATCGTCCGCTCTGGTGGCAACCGCCCAATAAAGCCTGACTGATGCCATAATTGTACTTTAACCCCGCACATAGGCAAGCGGCTTGAATTTGCGCCACAATCCGGTAACGCGGCGGTTGTTTTCAGGCTACAATTCCACGTGATGACTAAGAAGCCCCACATATTGCTCGCCCGCGAAGTGCGACTGGCTGTTTCGGCAACTGAAAGTGCGCCGGGCGAGGCCAATAATTTTGCGGCCAATCCGCCGCCTGATGGAGTCATGCCGGTTGTGACGTTGAATGTGCGGGTTGCCGGGCCGGTGGATAGTGACACCGGTATGCTGGTGAATATCAAACTTATTGATCATATTGTCCGGCGGGTCGCGGCGCCGGCAATGGCTGACATGTTGCGCGCGGATATTCGATCCATCGGTCCGGGATTGCTGCTGACGGAACTGTTCCAACGCTGTGGTGCGGCCCTGGCACCCTGCACACTGACGGACCTGACGCTGCATGTCAGCGCCTGGATGTATTTTCAAGCCAATGGTGGAGATTTACCCATGATACGCATGGCCCAGAAATTTGAGTTTTCGGCAGCGCATCGCCTGCACAATCCGCAATTTACCGCGGAAAAAAATCAGGAGCTTTTCGGTAAGTGCAACAATCCCAATGGTCACGGCCATAATTATGAACTGGAAGTACTCATCAGTGGCCGGCCTGACCCTCATTCCGGGCAGATTATGCCGCTTCCCAATTTTCAGCGGCTGGTTAATGAACACATTATCGATGTGTTCGATCATAAACACCTGAATATGGATTGTCCCGAATTTACCTCCTTAAATCCAACCGTCGAAAATATAGCACAGGTCATTTTTTCACGCTTACAGAGTGTATTCCCCGAGGGTGTAAAGCTCGAGGCAATCAAAGTATGGGAAACACCGAAAACGTGTTGCGAAGTCCGGGCGTCATGATGCCGGTCTTTGGCGTGTGACGGCATGCATCGGCGTTTGACGCTCCAAGGCTGTGGCGTTTATTGGCATCAATTCACAGCAATCAGGATGAAGTTGCAAACCGAATCTGTGATTCCGCCGTGTCCGGGCTTCATGCGGTCAACCAGCGGCTTATACCGACGGCATCAGCGACGGCGTGGCTTGGCTGGCGCATCGGGAAGTAGAATGTTATTAAGCGTAAAGGGAATACGATATTCATGCCAGCCGGTTAGAACAGTAACTTTAAGTTTAGCCGATGCACCGGGCGCGGCGGTCAAGGGAATCATCAGCTTGTCAATGCCGCGGGGAAGTTGGGCAATAATGTAACCACCGCTGATTATCTTATGATTCTGCGATACCACCGCTGACCGGAAAACGCCGGTTGGTGCCATAATTTCCATTGTTAAAAAGCGTGAATGTCGCGTTTGTGACACGCCCATAATCCGCATGCGCACCGCCGCCGCCCGCAATTCCGCATTGGCGATGTGCCGCCGCACCAGGGCAGTTGGATTATTTAATGTAATGGTCCGCAATATTCCGTCCGCCGCCACATCTACAGAGCCGATGAGTTCCCGAATGGTGCGGGCTTTGCGTGAAGGTGCGGCAAACCGCAATACAACGGGAAATCCAACGGCTCCGGCCTGCTGCATATTCTGATACAGCCCCCCGTGCATCGAAACAATCTGCCGGTAGCGCGGAGCAAGGGGAATCAGTGTGT
>JAJYZY010000062.1 GCA_021799715.1 Planctomycetota bacterium
CTTTAGAAGCCATGGAACAGAGCAATCAGTGGCCGCAATACTGGAAAATCACCACATTACATAACAATTAGGCCCTGCCCGGAAAAATTGCCACGCCCGGAACAACTACCATTTGTCCGCAGGGCACTGTTCGCCGGCAAGGCGGATTTTTGCGCGTAATATGCAGCCGCAAAGGCCGCAGGTTTGAACAATGCCTGCGACTTTTACCGCATGCGGACAGTCACCACACAGCGCCCAGCGCCGCATCATCACGATGCCATCCACCTTATTCCGGCCAATGGCTGCCTTGGCGATTCCGGCGGCACCGCGAATCAGGCGATTGCCGCCGGAGAATCCTGCCTTCAAGTTGGAACCGCGCGTTTTACGCACCGTCACACACCCTTGGTTAAAAATCCACCATCGACAACAATGGTTTCGCCCGTGGTAAAGCTGGCGGAATCACTGATGAGATAAATCGCGGCACCAACAAGTTCCTCGGCATTTCCGAAGCGGGCCATGGGGGTGTGGGCTTTCACCCAGGCCCCACGCGGTGTGCCTTCAAGAATTTTGCGGTTCAGATCCGTCGGGAAAAAGCCGGGGGCAATGCCGTTGACACGAATGCCCAGCGGTGCCCATTCATTGGCCAGTCCGCGTGTTAAACCCATCACACCGGTTTTACTTGATGCATAGGCGATTACTTCGGTCAGGCTCATAAAGGAACTGATGCTGGCGATGTTGATAATGCAGCCGCGCACAGATTTGGCATCCGGCGTCTGATTCTGCATGATTTTTCCCGCCGCCTGGTTGACAATAAAGCTGCCGATGAGATTGATGCGGATGATGCGTTCATATTCTTCCACCGACATCTCAAGAGCAGGTTGTTTTTTATGCGCGCCGGCAGCACTGACAACCGCATCCAATCGGCCATATTTCTCCGCGGCATGTTTTAACGCGCTTTCGACTGCGGCGGCATCGGTGACATTTAACGCAATGGCATCGTGACCGGCTCCGATGGCGGAAAGTTCATTCCGCATGGCTTGAACCTTATCCGGATTGCTGGATGCCGCGATAACTTTCGCGCCCGCCTGGGCATAACCCAACGCAATGGCTTTGCCCAAACCGCTGGTGCCGCCGGTAACCAGGCACACTTTGCCGCTGATGTCCAAAAGAGGATGTGTCATGATAACTCCACAGGTTTAAGATGATGACGGTTGAATTCCACGCCCGCTTCGCGGGCAATATGTTCAAGTGCTTCAATTTCCGCGGCGGTAAAAATAAGGCCGCCGAGTTTTTCCGATCTCTGCGCCGCGCGGGCTTCGGGTTCCCCCGGCAGGAGCGTTTTTTCGTTGCCATGGCCACGGATATCCGCGAGAACGGCTTTAACATTTTCCTGCTGCGATCGCCCGCGGGCAAACGCTTCTCCGCTGATGGCGTCCGCCCGAATGCACTGGAAGAAAAAGCAGGGGGTGCGTTTTTCTTCTGCGGGGCCGACGTTCCAGCGGCTGCGCAGGGTCGGCAGCGAACCACCGATATAAGCCGCCAGCAACTCATCAATTAAAGACAGACCATAGCCCTTATGTTCACCGAAGGGAAACAGTGCCGCGGCTTTATTGGGATCCTGCGTGGGGTTGCCGTCCTTATCCACCGCCCATCCCGCACCGAGCTGTTTTCCTTCACGCGAAAACTGCTGCACGCGTCCCATGGCCACCACGCTGGTGGCCCAGTCCACGCAAATCGGGAAACCGATTGCCTCGGTGGTGGGGAATCCCCATGAATGGGGGTTCGTGCCCAGCGTTGGAAATTTGCCGCCGAATGGAACTACTTCCGCCAGAGCGGCGGTGCAGGCGGTGTAGGCAAGATACCCACGTTTTGCCGCTTCAATGACGTATCCGCCGCCCCAGAGATAATGAAAAGCATTATCCACACTCACCACACCTACACCATACTCATCGGCCAATGCCATACAGCGTTCCATGGCCGCGAAGGCCGTGGCCTGGCCGAGCTTGCGATTGGCATTCCATCGGGCAACGGCTTTGAATTTGGATGGCAGGACGTCAATTGCCGCTCCCGGCACGCAGCCGCCGGCCTTGGAGCCAAAAAGCTCATCCAGATGCAGAGCCTTAATGGCGTTGTGTGTTTTAATGCCATGTTTGGCGGTGAGATCACTGAATCGCGCCGCCGCCGCGGATTCCTCGGGAGTAAAATCGCGCTTGCGATAGGCTGCCTCCACAATGTGGTGGTGCATGGTTGTGGGCATGACAAATTCAGTTGGTGGTATCGTACTCATGATGTCCTGTTTATCCTCTCATGCTTAAGGCCTGTCAATGGGTGTCTAAAACTTGTTGGCCTGAATAAAATCGGAATTGCCTTTGAGAAAATTCACTAAATTAGCGGCCGCCCGCAAGCCCTGCCGCTGCACGCTTTCATACGTGCGGCTGCCGACATGCGGTGTGATGATGATATTATCAACGGTTTCAAAAATATGCGGTGCGCGGACCGGTTCAAATTCCAGCACGTCCGAACCGTAGCCGTGGATTTTTCCGGATTTGCACGCATCCACAATATCCTGTTCCACAACCAGCGCCCCGCGCGCGGTATTGATGATCATCACGCCGTCTTTCATCCCCGCAATTGAGGCTTTGTTGATCATCCCGCGGGTTTTTTCATTCAGGTTGGTATGCAGCGAAATAACATCCGATTGTGCGAAAAGCTCCGCCAGATTCGTCACACGCGGAACATGATATTGTTGCAGAAATTCCGGCTCCCAATAGTTGCCGTAGGCCAGAATTTTCATATCAAAAGCGGTGCAGCGTTTCACCACTTCCCGCGCTATGCGGCCGGAGCCTACAATCCCCAGCGTTTTGCTCCAGAGTTCTCTTCCGGTCTGCCGGCTCCACTTGCCTTTTTTGACGCTGCTGGCATGAAACCAGAAATGCTTGGCCACGGCGATCATCAAACCGATGGCATGTTCCGCCACAGCGGTTTCATTTACGCCGGGTGTAAAGAGCACCGGGACGCGCCGGGCCGTGGCGTGCTGGATGTCGATGGAATCCAGTCCGATGCCATATTTCGCAATTACCTTCATCCGGGGAAGAAAAGCGTCTATGACCCGGGCGTTGAGTTGATCATCGCCGTTAAGCAGGCCGTCAAAGGGGCCTTCTTTGGCGAGAATATCAAGCATCTGGCCTTCCGACAGCGGCCCGCGGGCGCGGACAATCTCAAAACCGGCCCCATTGAGCAGATCATGATGCCTGCCGGGGGTGTCTTGAAAACTGGTGGTGGTTAGTAGTATTTTCATTGTGCTCCCGTAACATTTGGAATTGGCCCTGCGCTATGGCCTTAGCAAAAAAGCTTTTCAATATGTCGATTGAACAGGTTGTACGTGACATGTTTGCCCACAAACGCCGCATGTTTGTCCAACAGGGCGTTGAAGCGATCTTTGCGTTCGGACGCCAGCTTATAGCCGACATGCAGGAGTTGCCGCAGGTCGCTGTTGAATTTCGGCGAGTGCGGCTCATGGCGGATGGCGGCGGCGATATCCGCGCCGGTGCATTGATTGATGGTTTGCACGCTCGGCAGCCGCTCGCGCTTGATATCGATGACCGAGGCATAAGGGCCGCAGAGTTCATCAAAGCGATTCAGCGCTTCGGCATACATTTCCCGCACCAATGCCAGGCCGGCATCATCAGCTTCCGCGACGGCACCGATTTCTTCCAGCCAGGTTGTACCGGCGGTTTTAATATGCAGTCCGGCATGATGTTTTTTGATGGCGCGGCGAATCGGCTGATAAATTGAAAATTTATCGCTGCCCGAGTGAACGCTTAATTTCAGATTTGCCGGCAGTCCAAATTCCTTTACACAATACGCGATAACCGCCAGATCATCATTGAATTCTTTTTCAAATTGTTCCACATTGCCGACGTAATCAACGCCCTTGTTGAAGCGTCCAGTGAATTTCGGGGCGATGGTCTGAATGGGAATGCCTTCGCGGCTGATCGCGGCCAGAATCAGCAGCAACTCGTCGGGCGTTTGCGGGCTGTCGGTTTCATCCATGGAGACTTCAATGATGCATTGGTCCGCCCCTTTGGCTTTCGCGATATGCTGAAATACCCGCCCCGCCTCCTGCACCGCCGCGAGATATTTTTTCCCCACGCGGTTGATGGCGGCTTCGTCAATGGCAATGGGGGAAGACAAGTGGGCAATGGCCGGTGATCCGCAGAGTTTATGAAGATCTTTCGCCAGAGCCGCTATCGCAGCGTCATCGGCGGGTTTCCCGATAAAGTCCGCAACATCAATGGTGAAAAAATCGCTGGGGGCGATGAAGCGATCCACGGTTTTTATTCCAATATGGTCGGCATCCACATGGTAGGAATGTTTCCAACCCAGGGCTTTAACCGCGGCATCCGCTTCGCTGCGCACTTCCGATGGTTCGGTGTGGACGATCAAATGTTCGCGATTGGACTTATTCCACACGGGAACAATCTCCGCCCCTTTCTGTTTGGCCAGCACAAACGCTTCCAGTTGCGCTTTGCCCTGTCGGCCAAAGCGATCGCCAATGCCCATGCTGAATTTTGCAATTTCCATCGTCTGTTTTTCCTTTTCTTAACCCGGATTCAATTCTCTTAGAAAATCATATCCTCATATTTACTATTTTGCACCAGCGGCCCGGACTGTGAATCGGATTCAATTGGCCGCACTCGCGGACACTTCACGCGCCACCACGCTTCGACCCGGAAATTCCAGCTTATGTTCCACATCATGCCGGGCTACAGGCGTTGCTTGTCGAGCATATTCCGCTTTCCTGCATTTGATCCGTGCGAAGGTTGCGCGGCATTGTTGATTTTGGCCGCGATCCGGTCCCGATTGGCGTCATTTACCGAAGTTCACTGCTCCAGAAATGCTTTAAAATTTCCATTGAATAATTTTTCCACATCCATTGTTATATCTTCCCGCGTAATGCGGCGGCCGGTTTCCGCAATCCGCGTGTACATGTCGGTGAGAACATTGCTGATGACTTTGCGGCTGTGATCCCATTTATAGACCAACTGATCCAGAATGCGCGCATCGGAATGCTGGGGTATAAAGCTTGTGCCGAGAAGCTCAAATCGCATGTGCGTGATTTCCGTAATCAGACTCGGGTTATTGAGAAACCACCAGCAGCCGAACGGCATGAGGTTGCCGAATTTTCGCGCGGTTACACAAAGTTCATGCTGATTCTCGCGTGAAAGCATGGTGACCAGAAATTTGTTGTCGGGAAAATCCCGACACAGCCGCGCTACACTTGTCACGTCCGAGAGGCCTGAGGTGTCCCCGGCATCCCGCAATGCCGGCGCTGTGCGCAAGGTCGAACCGATCATCATGGCAAACGGCATTTTACGTTCCGCGCATACCGGCAGAATGGCCTTTTCCAGTATGGTTTGCCCAGCCAGAGCCAGCGAATCGGTCTGGTTGGCGGGATAGCGAAAATCCGGCGGCAGGCTGACGGCCATATAAATCGCCTTCTGCCGATCCAGCCATTGATTCAGAAATCGTTTGACTTCATCAATTGTTTGCGCGGTTGGATCATTGTTTACCTGGTAACCCCAATCAGAAAGCTTTGCCGCGGCCTGCGGAAAGTTTCGCAGCAATGGGTCAATCCGCAGGACCGCTTTGAATCGCGGGTCATTGCCGACATTCTTGTCCGCCAGCCACCGATCCCGCTCATTATCATCAAAAACCGGGTTGGTCATTGTAATGGTGTGAACGTTGCTTAGTTGCATGACTTTATCAATGTACTGGCTCGGATTTTGTGCGGCAAAAAAACCACGATACGCATCCAGGTGCTTTTCATTCGGGTCCAGCCCCAGTTTGCTTAAAGTGGTAAGCACGCCCCGGCAGGCTTCGCTGATCGGGGTGTTTTCGACAAATAAATATTTCCAGATATGATCCGCCTGGCGGGATTTGGGCCATTTCCAGAATTCCTCATACGGAAGTTTGCTGGCCGGCACCACCCGATACACCTCCGCCACGAGATAATGATATGTTACCAGCTCCTCCACTCCCCAGAGCATCAGGCCGTTGGGATCTCTTTTGCCGGTGCTATTGGCCACGGGCGTGCCAAAGCCGGGTGTATAGAGGTGCGTGTGCAGATCATATATTTTCTGGCGCGATACGATATCCGTAACGGCCGCCCGAAGTTGGTCTGCCTGAATTGCCGGATGTCGTTTGGCCCCGACAGTTTGTTCCTTGGTTAATGTGCTACTGCTGGTCATGATGACTACCTCCGCATTTATGGTGTTGCACAACACACGATTAATTCGTGCGCACCTGTGCGCTCATTTGTTCTCTATTGTAGAAAGGAATTGTTTTATATGCAAGTTTAATCGACAAGAATTTATGCGCCATTTCCAGCCTTCGCGCTTGGTAATTTCAGGACGACCTGCGTCTGGCTGATGTTGTCTGTTCAGATCAATAGCGGCTCATTGTAGTCGCCAATATTCAAAATTGAGCCTTTTTTAACAATCGTTCGACATATTATCGCCGGTGGGAGAGGAGATATTGGCTCGTGAAAACAGGCGGACAAAATTGTGCGCACAAAATTTAATATCGACGAATTATCATGTGATAAAATTTTTTTATAAATTACTTGACTTTGTTTTTTACATGTTCTATACTACCCAGTGTTGAGCGAGATAGTCCGCTGCGCCTCCGGGTGTCACCCGAGCCAGTTCGCTCAATACGGCGAACCATATCAGCCGGTCAGGATGCAACGTTTAGATTCGTAAAGAATCTGAAAAATGGTCAGGCGCGAAGAAGAAGTTTTGAAGTTTGGAACGGCATGTATGCGTTTCCAAAAGGTTATTTGTGCCAACTATAGGAATTTGTCTTTATTGTTTTTATAGCACTCTTTTTTTTGGAGGATGTGTCCATGCTATCCCAACATTCCCATCGTCCGGTACCACGACGATTCAGCAAGGGTTTTACCCTTATTGAATTGCTCGTGGTGATTTCCATTATCGCCCTGCTGATCGCCATTCTTCTTCCCGCGTTGGCGCGAGCTAAGGAATTGGCCAATCGGGCGGTCTGCTCGGCCAATGTGCGCAGTCTGGTTCAGTCCATGGTGATTTACGCGCAGAGTAATAAGGCGGTATTTCCAACTACGCCGGGTAATACCGCCGGAACGTTTTACAATGCCCCCACTGGTGTGACTGGTGCAAGCGTGAACAATAGTGGGCCGTCCATGATGCAGCTATATTATACTTCGAATGCGATTGGCAATCCTCCCGGATCAAGCGCTGTAGCCTGCCCCATGCAGTGCATGTGGTTGCTGGTGCTGAATGGCCAGATGACGACGAAGAGTTTCATCTGTCCATCCAGTCCTTATTCAATTGGGCCGTCATTGGAATATACCGGCAGTACGGCTGCGGATAGCGCCATGTATACCTGCTTCAGCTACATGTCGCCGGGACAGACCAACCCGAACCCGGACGGCGAGGGTGAAAGCTACTCCATCGCTTATCCGTGGCAGGCAAATGGCCAGCCCGGAGCATGGTGGACGACGCGGGCTGGCTCCGATGTGCCTCTCGCGTGTGATATTGCCCCTGTCCCGGAGGGCGGCAACGGTGCGGGAACCAATATCCAACGTATCACAAATATTCTCCCCAGCGCCAACACCTATGGAAATTACATCTATAATTCCGGCAACCATAACGGCGATGGCCAGAATGTCGGATTCGGCGATGGCCACGTATCTTGGGAAGTCAACCCCTATGTCGGCCAGAACAACGACAATATTTTCTGTTATGACAGCGCTGCCGATCTCGGTCAGGATGGCTTGACATTCCAGGCCCAGGAACTGACCGGATATGGCGGAAGCCACGATGGGCCGTATCAGTTGGCTGGTACGAATCCGAATTCGCCGCCTTATGACATCTGCATGGTGCCTCGCTTGGAGTTTTCCAAAGGTGGCCCGCCGAAGTGGTAATGGGGTGTAGTTTTGTTCGCTCCTGCAATGGGAAGTTTCGGTGGAGAATGGCGGTAAAGTTCGCCGCCATTGCTCCCTTCTTCTCAATCGGCCTGGAATCTGTGCATGGTAAATTCTGGATTTCGTATCGCCATCCGGGGACAGCGTGCGACAGGCTTCTACCTCGGTGTGGTGCACAGCTCGTTGAGTTGGATTTGCACGCGCTCGACGCTTGAGGAAATCTAAATTGTGCGGTTTCGTCGGACGTCCATTGGCTGCAAGGTATTGTAAACACTTAAACACGGGAAAGGTTCATGCCCTTGCTATTTCCAGATTCATTTCGTGCCGCTGGTGCCAGGATAGTTTTTCTATTGGCCCTGTTGGCGCTACCAAGTTTTGCTGCGGCGCAAACATTGATCGTCTCACCGGATAAATCCCATGGTCAATTCACGACCGTTATGGCGGCGATTGATTCCATCCCGCGGCACAGCAAAGCGCCGGTGACCATTCTCATCCGTCCCGGCATATATCATGAACATATTGTCATCCCTGAAAATGAACCACCCATTACATTATTGGGCGAAAACCCCAACAATACAATTTTGGTATATTCATTAATTGCATACGACAAAGGCCCCAATGGCAAAGCCATCGGCACCTTCAGCACCCAAAGCACCTGGGTGCGGGACAACCATTTCTCGGCCGCCAACATCACCTTTGCCAACGATGCCGGCATCAGCGGCAACGGCTACGATGGACAGGCGCTGGCCATTCGCGTTGATGGTGATCAATGCGTTTTTTACAATTGCCATTTCTTGGGCTGGCAGGACACGATTTTACTGAATCAGAATCGGCAATATTTTGATCATTGCCATATTGATGGCGCGGTGGATTTCATTTTTGGCAACGCCACCGCCTTTTTCCACAACTGCAAAATCGATTGTTTAGGCTACGGTTGCATTACCGCGCCGCGCACGCCGCAATCCAGCGCATACGGTTTTGTTTTTTCCCATTGCAGGATTGTCGCCTACACCAAACCGGGTGACACCTGGCTGGGACGGTCATGGGGGCCGTATGCGGCGTCCACATTTATGGATTGCCACCTGCCGAAATCACTCAATGCCGCCGGATGGATGCACTGGATGGATAAGAAAAATCCGGAAACCGCTCGGTTCGCGGAATTTGGAAACACCGGGCCGGGGGCCGGACAGCGGCCTGCATGGATTAAAGAACTTACCAAGGCGCAAGCTCGTAAGATTACCGTGTCGCGTGTATTGGGCGGATCGGATCATTGGAAGCCGGAGGCAGAAGTTAAAGTGCTGCGGCGGCTCATGCGTTCAATTAAAAAGCCATGAGCCATCATGAATTGGAATTGGGGTAAGCTTGGCGGCTAAACGGAATTCCCCCGGATTGCTTATGTTGTGACAGCAACGTTGTGATTCATTGTTGCTACCTTCCAGCCGGAAGTAGAACCCTGGAAAACAAATTGGAGAATATCATTGTTTAATTCCGCAGGAAAAATGTTGCTGCCAATCATTGCCGTGGTTTCACTAATGATCGGAGGATTGCCCGCAGCCAGGGCCGCTGCCGCTGCAACACATGTGCTGGTGGTGGCGCCCAATATTCCCGGTGATATTGGCACGATTCAATCGGCAATTGATTCCATCAAGGCCGGCAGTAAAACCCCGGTTACCATTCTCATTCATCCTGGCATTTATCATGAGCGCATCAGTATTCCCGCGAATTTGCCGCCGGTGACACTGGTGGGAGAAAATCCGACCAATACGATTATTGAATATTCCCTGATTGCCTATGACAAAGGCCCCGATGGAAAGCCGTTGGGCATGTGGAAAACGGCAACAGCATGGGTGAGGGAGAATAATTTGTCCGCCATCAATATCACGTTTGCCAATGATGGCGGACAAGGCGGCGCGGGCTATACGCGAATGAATGGACAGGCTCTGGCGATGCGTCTGGATGGTACCGATGACGCTTTTTACAACTGCCATTTCACGAGCTGGCAGGATACGCTGCTGATCAATGCCGGGCGCGACTACTTTGAAAATTGCACCGTCACCGGCACCACCGATTACATCTTTGGCGCGGGAACCGCTTATTTTAATCGGTGTCTGATTCATTCGCTTGGTCGCGGCTACATTACCGCCGCCAAAACACCCAAGCCTCAACGCTTTGGTTTTGTATTTAATCGGTGTCGGATTGTCACCAGTACGGCTCCGGATCGGGTGTTTCTCGGTCGCCCGTGGGGACTTTATGCCGATGTGATCTTCAAGCATAGCTGGATGAGCAATGGCATTAATCCGCGTGGATGGATTGTCTGGGATGGAAATAAACAGGATGTAAAGACCACGCGATTTGCAGAATTTGCAAATTCCGGCCCCGGATCTATGCCGCAGGCGCGCATTAACTGGTTGCGACCCATCTCCGCCGCGGCCGCAAATAAGCTCACGCCGCGCGAAGTGCTGGGGGGCAAGAATCGTTGGAATCCGGAGCGTGTTGTACAGTTGCACCTGATTCCAACATTCCTGACGCATTTTCCGCCGCGCTTTCCCAATAAACAATTCAACATCACCACATTTGGTGCCGTAGGTAACGGCACAACCATCAACACCAGGGCAATCCAACATGCCATCAACACCTGTGCAATGGCCGGCGGAGGAGAAGTGTTGATTCCGCGGGGTAAATTCCTTACCGGCCCGATCACCCTGACCAGCAATATGAATCTGCACCTCGCACGTGGTGCCGTGCTGTTGATGAGCAATAGATTCTCCAGTTACCCCATTGCGCATCATCGCTATCAGAATTGCATTACGGCAATTCATTGCGACAACATCGCCATTACCGGCCGCGGTATCATCAACGGTCAGGGAATGCCATGGTGGAATGTCTACAAAAAATCGAAACCCGGCGGAGCTCCCTCACTGGCGGCGGATAAATTGCCGCACCGCCCCTATCTGGTACTTCTGGTTCATTGCCGCCATGTGCTGGTGAAGAATGTGACACTGTTGAATTCACCCATGTGCAACCTGGTCACCGGCGCATGCGATGACGTGGTGGTGAAAAACGTCACGGTCAAAGCTCCCGTTCATTCACCAAATACCGATGGCATGGATCCTTCCGGCCGCAATTATCTCATCGAAAATTGCACCTTTGACGAAGGCGATGATTGCATCGCCATCAAAGCGGGCGGCGGGCCGCATTTGCTGCATCCAGAAAGCGAAAACTATCTGGTCGAACATTGTCATTTCTTTCATGGCCACGGTATGAGCGTGGGCAGTGGAACAGGCGGCGGCTTAACCAATTTGACTGTGCGGAATTGTACGTTTGACGGCACCCAGGCGGGAATCCGTCTGAAGGCCGATATACATAACGGCGGACTGGTTGATGATCTGTGGTACAGCAACCTGACCATGAAGAATGTGGATATCCCCATTCTGATCAGCAGCTATTACAACAATACATCCCCGTGGGCCTATTCCATTCCGCAACGCGCCTTAAATGGGAAGGTTTTGCCGGTTATTGCCAATACGCCGCGCTGGCGACATATATACATTGATCATCTGTTCGCCACCGGTGCCGCAACGGCGGCATTTATTGTCGGCCGGCCGGAAATGCCGATTACCGATTTGTTTCTGCGGAATGTAAAGATTTCCGCCCGGGCGGGAATGCACGTTGTCAATGCGGATATCAACATGGATAATTGCAAAATTAAAGCTAAAAGACCGCCGGAAATTATGGCACATAACGCCAAAATCGTAGCCCACCCTTAACGGAGTGATAACAATGCCCAACGTAAGTGTAAGATCGGTTCTTCTGGCTGCTGGTGTATCGCTGGCCGCAACAATCACGATGAATGTCGCGCAAGCCGCCCAACCAGCTTGGGTAAATACGCTGATCGCCAAAATTCATCACATGGTGAAAGTGGATCAGCCGCGTATTCCGCATCGCACGTTCAACATCAAGGCCTTCGGCGCGGTGGGCAATGCCACGACCATGAACACCGCGGCCATTGAAAAAACCATTCAAGCCTGCGAGAAAGCCGGGGGCGGCGAAGTGCTTGTCCCTGCCGGCACGTATCTTACCGGTCCACTGGTACTGGGCAGCAACATGAATTTTCATCTCGCCAGCGGCGCGGAAATTCTTATGGCCGCCAATCCGAAATATTATCTGCCGTCCGCCGGAAACCAGCGCAATATTGAACATCCTGGATATCGCAATTGTATTGTCGCCGTGCACGCGCACGATATTGCCATCACCGGCCGCGGAATTATTGACGGCCAGGGGCAGGCGTGGTGGCCGCGTTATCGCAAACAGCCCGGACATAAACATCCGCCAAAACTGCCGCATCGTCCGTTTATGGTGGTGCTTGAAAATTGCACCCGGGTATTGGTGCGGAATGTGCATCTTGAAAATTCGCCCATGTTCCATCTGGTTCCCAACCAGTGCCGGGATGTCATCATTGATCACGTCACCATCACCGCACCGATCAACACGCCCAATACGGATGCGTGCGATCCGGCGGGCTGGAATTATTACATTACGCATTGCACGTTTAATGAAGGTGATGATTGCATTGCCATTAAGGCCAGTGCCCGTAACGGCACGCCCGCCCATCCATCGTGTGAGAATTTTCTTATCACGCATTGCACGTTTGAGCACGGCCATGGCATGTCTGTCGGCGGTCAGACCAATGGCTGCTTAAAGTACGTGGTGGTTCGGGACTGCACCTTCGACCATACCCACCGTGGCGTGCGGCTCAAAGCCGGACCGGGTTATGGAGGCCTGTCGGAATATCTGTGGTATCAGAATCTGACCATGCGCAACGTTCGCCTGCCGATATTCATCAACAGTTTTTATCCGCGAAAACCCAAAACTCCCGCGCAGGTGCCCGCGTTGCGGACGCATCGTCATTTGCCCATTTGGAAGCATGTTTATTTTGAAAATATTACATCCGTGGATTCTCCGCACGCGGGTCGGATTTCCGCGCTGCCGGGATTGCCGGCGGACGACATTGTATTTTCCAATGTGCATATCCATGCGAATCGGGGCTTTACCATGCTCAATGCCCGTCATATCCGATTTATAAATTCCAGTATCACCGTCGCGCATGGCCCGGCGATTATCCCGTATAATGCAAAAGTTACGGGAATTAATCTCAAAACCGGAAAGTCCAATTAGCGGAAGGGGCGTGGCTGCATGATCGCATAACGCCATCTGATGCGTTCACCGCCGATGCGGCAATCGGGGTATAAGACACAATTAATCCCCCGGTCCGTGAGCCGTAAGTAAAAGTGAAAGTGTTTTGTTAAGGAGAACTTTTATGAACAACCGAATTGGAATGATGCTCATAGCCCTGGCCGTTGCACTTGGCGGATTGAACGTCCGCGCGGCCACCGTCAAAATCATTACCGTCTCGGTACATGGCAAGGCGGACTTTCACAGTGTGCAGGCGGCGATTGATGCGGCTCCCACGCACAGTCGCCGGCCAATCATCATCAAGATAGCTCCCGGCACGTACAAAGAATTGGTCACCGTGCCATCCGATGATTCCAATATCATTCTTGACGGCCGCAATGCCGGGAAAACGATTATCACCTATAACCTCGGCGCCCGGGATAAAGGGAAAAATGGTAAAGAGATCGGCACGTTTCATACGCCGACGGTAACGATTCTTGGCCGCAATATCACTGCGGAACATCTAACGTTTGTCAATTCATACGGCAAGGGCAGTCAGGCCGTGGCCGTGCGCACCGGTGACGGTCCGGTGATATTTCGCCATTGCCGATTTCTGGCGTGGCAAGATACACTTTATGTGCATAATGCGCGTGCGAAAATATATTTGTCGAAATGCCTCATCCAGGGTGCGGTCGATTTTATATTCGGAAAATCACGCGCCGTATTTAATCACTGCACCATTCGCTCCGTTGGTTCCGCTTGCCTCACCGCCCCGGCCACACCGAAAAATCAGCGCTTCGGGCTGGTGTTTCTGCATTGCAATATCACCGCTTCGAAGCATGTTGCGCGCGGCAGTGTCTATCTCGGTCGGCCCTGGAGAGCCTACGGCAGCACGATCTATATTGATTGCCGCATGAGTTCAGATATTGCCCCGGTCGGCTGGTTGAATTGGCAGGGCACAAAATACTATAAAACCGCGCGATTTTCTGAATATCATTCCACCGGCCCCGGTGCCAATGCCAAAGCTCGGGTAAAATGGTCGCATCAGTTAACTAAAGCTCAGGCTGCTGAATATACCGTAAGAGCAATTCTGGGAAACGGTCCCTGGAATTCACACTGATACACCAGTGCAC
>JAJYZY010000228.1 GCA_021799715.1 Planctomycetota bacterium
ATGGGATGCCTGAAGAATGAACAGCGTGTTTTTGCGTCCGCCGCACCTGCCGCTGGTGGCACCGTCCATTCTGGCCGCTGATTTCGGCCGTCTGGCGGAAGAAGCCGCCGATATTGAGCGAGCCGGCGCGGATTTGCTGCATGTGGATGTCATGGATGGGCACTTTGTTCCCAACCTGACCATGGGGCCGGATATTGTTCTGGCATTGGCGCGGGCCTGCCGCCTGATGCAGGATGTGCATTTGATGGTGACGGATCCGCAGGATTTTGTAAAGCCATTCATCGAAGCCGGCGCCGGACATGTGACATTCCATATTGAAGCCCCGGGATTGACGCGCTTCGGGGCGGTGGATTTAATCAAACGCATTCATGATCTTGGCGCAACGGCCGGAATTTCATTAAACCCCGAGACACCGCCGGAAGCATTGGATGCGGTTCTTAATCAGGTGGATCTGGTGCTGGTGATGAGCGTGCATCCGGGGTTTACCGGCCAGAGCTTCATGCCTGAAGTGCTCAATAAAGTCCGCACGCTGCGAAATAATCTCCAGCCGCGCCAGAGGCTGTCGATTGACGGCGGCATCGGTATTCGCACGGCGCATGATGCGCTGGAGGCCGGCGCGGATGTGCTGGTGGCGGGGGCGGCGGTGTTCCGGGCGTCACAACGCGCCGCGACGATTCAATTATTGCGCGGCGATTATCCGCGTTAAAAAAGCTCAAGGTCATGCGTATCGGTAACAGGTTCAGATAAGAGGTAATAAAGTATGTCCATGCTGGCGGGTAAAAAAGCCTTCATTTTCGGTGTGCTGAACGAATATTCCATTGGTTGGCATATCGCCGAGCAACTCCATAAAGCGGGTTGTGAATTGGGCTTTTCCCATTTGCCGGGCGAAAAAATTGAGCGGCGTGTGGTCAAGGCGGTTGAGCCGTTCAAACCGCGGTTTCTCGCGCCATGTGATGTCAGCAAAGATGACGATATTAAAGCCGCGTTTCAACGGGCCGGTGAGGCATTCGGCACCTTTGATATTCTTGTGCATTCCCTGGCCTTTGCCCCAGCTGAGGCCCTGCACAACCCCTTTCTGCAAACCAGCCGCGAAGCATGGAAGACCGCTCTGGATATCAGCGCATATTCCCTGCTGGCCATGGCCCGCGAAGCCCAGGGTCTGATGAACCCCAACGGATCGATCATCACATTGAGTTATCTCGGAGCTGAAAAATATGTGCCAATGTACAATGTCATGGCGGTAGCCAAGGCGGCATTGGAATGCACGGTGCGCTATCTGGCCGCGGAAATGGGCCGGCATGAAAAACATATCCGCGTGAACGCCATCAGTGCCGGAGCCATTAAAACCATGGCAGCGCGGGGCATCGGCGACATTGATAAAATGATGGCACATTACACGGAAAAATCACCGCTGCCATGGAATGTTGATGATGCGGCAACGCACGTGGGCAAAACCGCGATTTATCTCTGCTCGGATTTATCCTCGGGCGTCACCGGTGAAACGCTTTACGTGGACGGCGGATACAACATTGTCGGATGGTGAAGCCGGATTTTCGCCGCCGGGTCCGGCATGGAAATAATCCTGTAAAAGAATGATACCGTGCTTACACGCATTGAACCCGCTGATTCCGGCCTGTCTGAAGCGGCTGAACTGATTTGTTCCGGCGAGCTGGTCGCTTTTCCGACGGAGACGGTTTATGGCCTGGGCGGTGACGCCGGCAATGCCGCCGCAATATGCCGCATTTATCAGGCCAAAGGGCGGCCCGCGAACAATCCGCTGATTGTTCATGTTCCGGATATCCAAGCCGCCCGCAAGCACTCGGCTCGTTTCCCGGCTGTCGCTGAAATTCTTGCCGAAAAATTCTGGCCTGGTCCATTGACGCTGGTGGTGCATCGTCATGACAGCATTTGTCCAGTGGTATCCGCGGGCGGAAAAACCGTTGCCATTCGTTGTCCTGGCCACAGTGTGGCCCAGGCGCTTTTGCGGCTTTCCCGACGCCCCATCGCGGCTCCCAGCGCGAATTGTTCGGGACACACGTCGCCAACCACGGCCAGGCACGTTCATGATGAACTGGCCGGCCGCATCGCCCTGATACTCGATGGCGGGCCTTGCGCGGTGGGGGTGGAATCCACCGTTGTGGATGTTACGGGGGCATTTCCGGTTATCCTGCGGCCCGGCGCGGTTACGCACGCGATGTTGACGCAATGCCTGGCCGAAGCCGGACTGACTTTGCCGGTGACAACATCAAATATTAATCCGGGAAAAACGGACGGTGGGGAATTAAAAAGCCCGGGACTTCTGGAAAGTCATTATGCCCCACGTACGGCCGCGTACCGCTTTTACGCCTCGGATACACCGCGATTAAACACTTTTTTAAGGCATCGGAACACGCTCCGCATCGGATTGCTGTGCTTTGCGGATTTTCCGGTTCCGCCAATGGTGGCGGAGAAGATTCTGCTTCCAATCGACGCGGAGTTGTGCGCCAGAGCGTTATACGGCGCGTTGCGTGAACTCGATGCCATGCAATGCGATGTATTGCTGGTACAATGTCCTGATCATGCCGTCGGGCTATGGGCGGCCATTGAAGATCGTTTACGCCGTGCCACGAAAGAATTGCCGCTATGATTGCCCAGAATGGAACGCTGGAAATCTCCGCCACCCGCTTACGCGACAATATTCGGACGTTTAGGAACCGCCTTGCGCCGCATGTCGCGCTGGGGGCAACGGTGAAAGCCAATGCGTATGGCCACGGGCTGGAATATATTGTGCCGCTATTGCCGGACGCCGGCATTTCCTGGTTGTGCGTCTATTCCCTGCCGGAGGCCATGGCGGTGGCAGAGTTGGAGTCATCCCTGCCCATTTTGGTTTTAGCGCCGATTGTTTTGACCGACGAATCCGCGGACTTGCCGCGCCCGTTGGAATCGCTGCTGATC
>JAJYZY010000229.1 GCA_021799715.1 Planctomycetota bacterium
TCTATCCGGAAATTGATCCCGTTCCCGCGGACTTGCTGGAAATGGCCCGCTGGATCAGTCGCTACTATTGTTGCCCGCTGGGAATGGTGCTCTCCACGATTGTGCCGGCGGCAGTGAAAAAAAATATCCGCCTGCCCAGGCAGAACTATATTCACCGCGTGGATACTACGCCTGACGCAGGATCCGCCGATCACGGTTTTACGGCCCGCACCCAGGCCGTATTCGCGGCGGTTTGGGACGCTTTGGCGCAAGGGCCGCTGACGGTCGATAATCTGGTAGCCAAAGCGGCGGTTTCTCAACCTATGCTCAAACGCTTTATTTCCGCGGGGTTGCTGCGGTTGGAGAAGCGCATTGTCTGGCCGGATGCCGCCCGCCTGGGGTTATCCCCAACGGCCGAGGTGCCCCTGCACACCCGCGAAGATTTTGCCCTGACATCCGAACAGGCCCTGGCCATGGAGTCGCTGTTACCGCTGCTGAATCCACCACGGTTTGCCGCGCGGCTGATCTTCGGCGTTACCGGCTCAGGTAAGACCGAACTGTATATACGCTGTATTGAACAGGTTATTGCCTCCGGGCGGCAGGCCATTGTGCTGGTGCCGGAGATTTCCTTAACTGCCCAACTGGTCAGCCGTTTTACTGAGCGTTTTGAACGCGTGGCGGTGTTGCACAGCGGCATGGCCGATGCCCAGCGACATCAGCATTGGCATTCGATTGCGGCGGGCTGGGCGCAGGTTATTATCGGTGCGCGGTCGGCGATTTTTGCGCCCACGCCCAATCTGGGAATCATTGTGGTCGATGAGGAACATGAGCCTTCCTATAAACAGGATAGCGCACCGCGTTATCACGCGCGGGACCTGGCGGTGCGCCGGGGACAAATCAGTGATGTTCCGGTGTTGCTGGGTTCGGCCACGCCATCGCTGGAAACCTGGCGCAACGCCCATGAGAATCCCCATTATGGTTTAATTGAATTAAAGTCCCGGCCGCGCGGCCTGTTGATGCCGCGCGTCGTAACTGTCGATATGCGGGACGAGCGCCGCGCCCGGCGCGGGTTGCATGCCATGTCGCGGTTGCTTGAGCAGCGGCTTAAAGAAACGATCGCGGATAACGGTCAGGCGATTTTTCTGTTGAATCGACGGGGATTTGCGCATTACGTGGCTTGCCCGCGCTGTGATTTTGTTCTTATGTGCGACCGCTGCGATGCCACGATGGTTGTGCACCGCCATGCCGCTGAATCCCTTGACGCATCACCGGATTTGCCCGATCGATACATTCAATGCCATTACTGCCTGACCAGCCAGTTGCTTCCCAGCCGCTGCCCGTCATGCCAGGCTCGTCTGGTGCAGCTTGGTCAGGGCACGCAAAGAGTGGAAGAAGAATTGCGCCTCAAATTTCCGGAACTGAAAGTCGCCCGGATGGATAGTGATTCCATGCGCCGGGCCGGGCAATATCAAGCCACCTTGCAAAGATTTGCCCAGGGGGAGCTGGATATGCTTCTGGGCACGCAGATGATTGCCAAAGGTTTGGATTTTCCCAATGTGACGCTTGTGGGAGTGCTCAATGCGGATCTGGCCATGACCAGTCCGGACTTTAGAGCCGCGGAACGCACATTTCAACTGATCTGTCAGGTGGCGGGGCGCTGCGGGCGCACGCAAAGGCCGGGGCTGGTGGTTGTGCAAACCATGCAGCCGGAGGAACCCGCGATTTTATTTGCTACGCGCCATGATTACACCGCCTTTGTTCAGCAGGAACTCCAGCACCGAAAGAGCTTCAATTACCCCCCATTTGGCCGGATGGTACGCATTGTGCTTTCCGATACAGACTATCTTTCGCTGCAGGATGAGATGAAATGGCTGGCATTGATGATTGAGCAATCGCCCGCTTACCGACCGGGCACGGTGCGCCTTATCGGCCCGCAGAACGCCCCCCTGCAACGCATGGATGAGAAATACCGCATGGAAATCATCTTGTTATCTCCCGCGCCCGGACCCTTGCAGCAGGCGCTATCTGATCTGCGGCAAAGAGGTCTGTTTCAAAAATTTCGAGCCGATGTAACAGTGGACGTAGATCCGACGGCCATGCAGTAACCCGCTTCGGTTCACCGTAGAAGCCTGTCCGAGTAATCGCAATCCCGGCCGTTACTTGGACAGGCTCCCAGCAACGCTGCGCGTGGCGGCGATCCCCGCAAATGACATGGGGGGCAGTCCTAATTTTTTGCGTGCCTTGTTGCATGCCGCAAGCACTTTAATCAATTGGCCCGAGGCAAAATATGCCACATGCCCATCGGCGAAGCCCAGCGGGCCGCCCTTGGTCATGGTTTGGGTGTTACGAAACAGAATGATAATCGATCCCAGCAATTTCCCTTTCGCCGCACTGTTGGGCAAAATAATGTCCGAACCGACATAGCGATAATCGCTGTTGCGGTTAATGGCGGCAATTTGCACACTGCGTTTAACTTGCTTCCAATTCGCGGGCAGCGTAATGGGGGCCAGCGCGTTGGTCGGATCACTTAATTGCCGCACGGTTATCAATTTATCATTGAGCAAAGTGAGAATATTGGGGGGAAAATGGCCCGCATGTTTACCGGCATAGGTCAGACAGGCATCGCCAATTGCGGACATATGTCGAAACTGGGAAACTTCCCGGGCCTTATGCAGGGCCACGGCCTGCACGGCAAAAATCAGCATACCCGCGGTCATGGCCGCAATCCCCAGCCACCGACCCAAAAGCCAATGCTGTTTCTCCTGAATGCGGTAAATGATGGCACCGGCACCAAGAAACAGCGTCATAAGAGATAAAATCAGCACACTAACCGGTGGCGGGGCCTCATTGGCCGGTTTGGCGTGCGCAAGTAGAATTGCCTCACCAACCAGGCAGAGAACCGCCGCCACAGAAAACCAGTTGACGCTTCGA
>JAJYZY010000230.1 GCA_021799715.1 Planctomycetota bacterium
CAACGGTTCGTTTGGCCTGGCAGACGGGTTAAAATCCCGCGGTTGATGCCGCGGAAGCTCGTCGGGGCCAGATGTCGAAAAGGAGAATGATATGTTCTGGCAAAATTCATTGCGGTTTGTTGGCGGCAAAACCATGGGCCTGAAAATGGGGCTGCTGGCCGGTGCAACGGCGGCCATGTTGGCGGCGGCGCCGGCCCATGCGGGCGTGCGGATCGGTTTTGGATTTTCCATACCGATTTTTTCCCCGGTGCCCGTATTTGTGCAGCCGCGGCCAATTTACTATACTCCGCCGGTAAGTGCCTATCCGCCCGTATATGCGGCTCCGGTACAACCCGCCGCGTGCCCGGTACCCCAAAGCGTCTATTATGCCCCGCCCGCATTATGCCCGCCGCCTGTGGTGGTGCCGCAAGTGCCGCAGCCGGTATTTTATCATCCCATTTATCGGCCGCGGGTGGTGTTCCACGGTCAATGGGGCCCCTGGCACCGCCCCAATCGGTTTGATCATCCATGGTTCCGCCACGGCGACCGGGATGGCCGCAGATTTGCCGCTCCGCGTCGTGATTGGCACTGATTCATCCGGCCTGCTGGATTCGCATCCAGCAGGCCGGTTATTTGTGTAACCGTTCACAAAGGGCCTGTGCATGATGAACCTCCGCTCCTACGTTGCCGTCCCAGCCGACCGGCCGCAGGTTTCCACCGCGCGGTTGTTGGAGGCCGACTACCGCACAACATTCACCTTTTAGAACGGTATTTCAGTATATCCGGGGGGATCAGACCGGATATATGCCGGTGGTTGCGATACCGACGCAAGATGCAATAGCTGTATTACCGCGGCACTGTTTCCACTGCGGCAGATGCAATGTGCTGGAACAAAAGCCAAAAACCAAGAACGCGCCAATGGCTCATCGGTTGGATGTGGGATTGGCTGATACGGTGATTACCTCCTTGCACGGCGCGGCTTTGTCCTCTGTGAGTTGGTTTTTCGTGAATTATCGGATTCCACGGGGCGTGAACCGGCAATAAGAATGTCCACAAGTCGGCGTGCACTTTTCCGCCAGTCCGGACTGCCTGCAACATTGGCTACACCGACCAGTGCCCGCAACAGATCCATCGGATCGAGGTCCGCGCGAATATCGCCGTTACTTACGGCAGTATTCACAAGGTTGCAAATAGCCTGATGGATTCGGGAATAGGAGGCTTCGAGCACTTTTTTTGGATCCCCGATGAGAGTATTGAACACCGGCGCGATGATCAACTTGGTTTCAACGGCGTCAACGAACAACAGCAGCCATGCCCGCAATGCTTCCACAGGAGGCAATGAATTGGTAAGACTTTGTTGCGCGTCGGCCAATTTTTCCATTTCCGATTCATACACTGCCACCAGCAATTCTTCGCGTGTGGCAAAATGCCGATATAACGTTCCAATGCCGACACCGGCCTGTCTGGCAATATTTTCCAGGCTGGCACCCGCCCCGGCACGGGTAAATTCGTGTTTGGCCGCTTCCAGAATGCTTTTGCGGTTTCGTTGTGCATCGGCCCGCGGCTTCCTGTCTGCAACTTCAATTTTATCGCTCGGCATTGATCCATTTTCCATCATTCTTGACAAACGGAGGATGCCTCCGCTATGATACGTCTCAAACGGAGGATGTATCCGTTTATACCGATCCGACAATGGATCGTCAAATAATAAGGAGTCGATACCATGCGCGTTTTCGTAACCGGAGCCACGGGATTTATTGGTATTCACGTCGTTCGAGAACTCATTTCAGCCGGAAATGAGGTGCTTGGTCTGGCACGGTCAGATACCGGGGCGAAGGCCCTTGCAGCAGCTGGTGCTGATATCCGGCGCGGCACGATTGAAGACGAAGCCGGTCTGTGCGAAGCCGCGGCCGGATCGGATGCCGTTATTCATTTGGCCTTTATTCACGATTGGTCAAAGATGGCGGAAAGCTGCGCCGTTGACCGCCGTGCCATTGAAGCTCTGGGATCTTCCCTCGCCGGATCAGACAAGCCGCTGATTGTTACCGCCGGCACAGCGGGTCTGGCCGCGCCGGGACACATCGCAACCGAAGACAGCGATGTGCCGCGGGATTTTCCATTTCCCCGCGTTTCTGAACAAACCGCCCTTTCACTCAAGAACGTTCGCGCATCCGTGATGCGTCTGCCCCAGGTACACGATACGGAAAAGCAGGGACTTGTGTCCTATGCCGTTGCGGTGGCACGCGAGAAAGGTGTATCCGCGTATGTTGGAGACGGTGGCAATCGGTGGGCGGCAGCGCATATTTCCGATGTCGCGCGTCTTTACCGTCTGGCGCTGGAAAAGCATGAGGCTGGCGCACGGTATCATGCGGTCGCCGAGGAAGGCGTACCGATACGCGATATTGCCCAAGCCATTGGCCGGAACCTGAAAATACCTGTTAAGTCGTTGTCGGCGGAAGAGGCGGCGGCACATTTCGGCTGGTTGGCCATGTTTATTGGCAAGGACCTGATGGCGTCAAGCAGTCAAACACGCCAGAAACTTGGTTGGAACCCCACCGGGCCGGGGCTGATATCAGATCTTGAGCAAATGGCCGGCGCGGGACCGACGGGATAACATCGTGGCCCGGTGCGTCGTAATCCCATGCTCATCATGCGTATCCCGGTATGGTGACGTGCCCTGAGGGTTAACCATCAAAACACAACAGTAAAAAAGAAAAGGAACAGAAAATGAATCCAAAAATCTGGTTTATCACCGGTGCCTCGCGCGGTTTCGGCCGCATCTGGACCGAGGCTGCCCTGAAACGTGGAGATAAAGTTACAGCCACCGCGCGGAGGCTTGCGGATGTCGCCGGCCTGAAGGATCTTTTCGGCGATGCGGTCCTGCCTCTTGCCCTTGATGTTTCCAGACCTGAG
>JAJYZY010000231.1 GCA_021799715.1 Planctomycetota bacterium
GCCCCCGCTTATCACGAATGGTTTCGTAGGCGATGGCGGTTATGCCGCGGGACATACACTCCATGGCCAACTGGGGCGCTGCGGCAAAGTGAAAATAGGTCAACACCGTTTGACCCGATAGCATCAACGGGTATTCTGCGGGCTGGGGTTCTTTGACCTTTACAATTAATTCCGCCTGCCGCCAAACATTTTCCGCCGCCGGAACAATTTCACCGCCCGCCTCACGATAATGCGAATCTTCAATCCCACTGCCCATGCCGGCCTGCGCCTGCACGACCACCCGATGGCCGTGGCGCGTCAGGAATTCCACCTCGGCGGGTATCATGGCCACGCGGTATTCATCGCTTTTAACTTCTTTTGGCACACCGATGAGCATGTGAATTCTCCTGTAGTTGCCGCTTAACGGCGGTTGGCCAGTGTCGCGGCGAAAAACCGTCGCTTGGTGCGCAGGGTCAGTGTCAGCGTTCTTTCCGCTGAGCGAAGGGCGGTAAAATCACCTGTTATCCGTGATGGCCCGATCGCGTCGATAAAATTTCCGCTGGCACCGGACAAGCGTAAATCCCCTTGTACCAAAGAGGCGTGCATTTCTCGGTCATGCGGGCTGTTATGCAAGCGGACAAAGCCGGCTCCCTGGTACATGCCGCAGCCGTGGGGTGTAAAGATCACATAGCGTATGGTGGTATTAATGGCCGTGCGGACAATGGGCGTCACGCCCGGCACCGGGGTCCAGAAGACCCGGAGAATCATAACCTGCCGCACCGTGCCGCCGTGAGGAGTTTTGGTGGTGGCAAAAAGAATAAAATGGTAGACCTGATCACGACTGAAGCGGAAATATCCGCTGGTAAAATTCGGGCGGAGGGTGGCACCCGTGCGGGAGCTAATGGGTTTAATGCGCATAGGCCCGAATGATTTGCATCCGGCCAATGTCATGGCGGCGATTAAAAGAGCCAGCGTTATAACGTTTCGTTGCTTCATGCCGATAGCATAATCGCCTTTGTCTTCACGGGAAACTGCCAATCGCGTTCCGAATTCTCATGGCCCCTGCCTGCCGCAAATTTCAACTGCGCGGATTTTCTGAAATGCCTGCGGCGGCCAGGCAGAATCAATGGCCAAAAAAGCTTGGCAGGTCATTAAAAATTGTCACATATAAAAAGATGCCCGCAATCAGTGTGATGCCCACAAGCTGAATAGCGGTTTGAACCTTCACGGACAAAGGCCGCCCGCGGATTTTTTCAATTAACAGCATCACAAATAAACCGCCATCCAATACGGGAAGGGGCAGGAAATTAATCACCGCCAGATTCACGGAAATTAATCCCAGAAAATATAGCAGCATCGTATTGCCCATGCTTTCCGATTCATAGAGGATTGGCACGATACCCACCACGCCATGCAATTCATGCGCCGGAACCGTGCCGGAACCTAATCCGCGCAACGTGGAATACGTGCGCAACACCCAATGCCAGGTGTGAGTTAAACCCATGGCCACGGCACCGTAGACGCTGTGGCTTTTTTGCACCCGCATGGCCGGCAGCAGGGCCAACCCGATGCGGTAATGATATTGCCGCAGAAAATTCATCAGTCGGCCGCGCAATGGCAACGTCACGGGTTTGGATTTTCCGGCAAATGCCATCTGAACCGTTTGGCCATTAAATTTTTTGGCGGCACTAAACAGATCATACCAGTTGTTTATACGCTGCAGTTGGGTTGCCACCGTTCCCACCGGTCCGATGGCCAATAAGGTTGAGCCGGGCCGGATTCCCAGCGCCGCCATTGGGCGCGACACGCTGCCTATTACGGGAGAAGCAAAATCCAATCCCATGGCCACACCAAGAAATCCTTTGCCGGACTGACTTTCCGGTGTGCAACTTAAGGTTATCCGCTTTTTGCCGCGCAAGACTTCAACGGCTATGTTTTGTCCCGCGTTTTCTTCAATACTCTTGCGGAACGAATCAATATCGGGATTGGTCAGCGTGCCGATTCGCAATATGACATCGCCGGCGTGCAGACCCGCTTTGGCTCCGGCGCTTCCCGGTTCAACGGCTTCTAAAATGATACGCGGATACATTCCCAAAATCGGCGGCATGGAAGTCACCCAGCTGCGCGGAAATAGCGTAGCATTGCCGGTACTGTGATATATCTTTCCGTGTTTGGACCGCAGCGTAAAGTGCATTTTCCGGCCATTGGAAGCCTGAATAACCTTATACAACTGCCCCCAATCATGTACCGCAACGCCGTCACACGCCACAATGCGGCAGCCCGGCCGGAATGCCGCCTGATTAGGATCCAGCTTGACCAGCTTTTGGAAATTTGATTTTGACATGGGCGGAATATTCAACGACGGGGCGGAAGCCACGCCGATGCTAAGCAAACCACCCCCAGGAGGAATGACCGCCTTCAGGGAAACATCACGAATCTGTCGGCTGCCGGCGGGATGATATTGGAGGCTAATCGGCTGCCCGCGGCTGCCCAAAGCCGCCGCCATTTGTAAATCGGGAAATTCCAGAAACCCGCGCGGTTTTTGATGGTTAATGGAAATAATTTCGTCACCGACGTGCAACCCCGCTTTTTGTGCCGGGCTGTTGTATGCCACCGAGCCAATAATCGCCGGCTGCACTTCCAGGCCCAGCCGAAAAACGATGGCAAATACAACAATGGCAAAAAGAATATTCATCGTTACGCCGGCGGAAATAATAACCATGCGCTGCCAGATGGGCTTTTTACCAAACGAGGCGGGGTCTTCACTGACCTTGGCGGGATCCATATCATCCTGCCCCAACATGCGCACATATCCGCCGAAGGGCAGCCAAGCCAGGCGATAATCCGTTTCTCCCAGCACCGGCCTTTTTACCAAGTCCGCGGTGTCAACGGAAGCGGGTTCGGCATT
>JAJYZY010000232.1 GCA_021799715.1 Planctomycetota bacterium
CCCGATGCGCCGGATTGTGGAGTCACATCCCGGGCAGGATATCGCCTTTTATAACGCCATGCGCCAGGCCACGCGCGAAGGGCTGAACGTTAATGATGTATTTGGTTCGCAGAAATTCTTTTATAAATATCCGCTGGTGGATGCCGCTAAACATTGCGACAATATTTTCGCCGTGGGCGATTATGTTGTGGATGAATTACGATTTCTGGATTCGGCATTTAAGCATAAGAATATTGATCTGGCGTATAACGGCGTTCCGGCGTTTGAGCTATCGCTGGAAGAAAAGATGGCCTCACGCAACCGCCTGCAACATTATTGCGAAACGCTGCTGGGTTACCGGCCTGACTTTGTGCTGACGCACGTCACCCGTCTGGTATTATCCAAGGGGTTGTGGCGCGATGTGCGCGTGATGGAACATCTGGAAAAATTATTGCGGCATGAAAACCAATCCGCCATCCTGCTGGTGCTTTCCACCGAAACTTCCGGCCGGCGCACCGATGATGTACAAAATATGGAAGCCTCATACAAGTGGCCTACCGCGCACCGCGAGGGCTATCCGGACCTTACCGGAGGTGAGGCCGCATTTTATGCCGGCGTACAGGAATTCAACGCTCGCAGTAGAAATGCTAAAATCATTTACATCAACCAGTTCGGCTTTGATCGCCGAACCTGTGGCGACCGTATGCCCGCCGATATGGAATTTATGGACATCCGGCATGGATCGGATCTGGAATTCGGGCAATCCGTTTATGAGCCGTTTGGCATTGCGCAAATTGAACCGATATCTTTTGGCGCGATATGCGTATATACCGCCCTATGCGGATGCGCGGGCTTTGTGCGCCATGTCGCGGGACCAGCCGGCACAGAAAACGCCATTGAAGTGGATTACACCCAATCCAACGAAGTGCATCCCCACTCTATCGAAGATTGTCTGCTGATTGATCGCGCTAATCGCGAGTATATCGAAGGTACGGTTGCTCAGACGATTGCGGCGGAAATACATCGGCGATTGCCCCGATCACCAGCGCAGTTTGAGCGTCTCCTGCGACAAGGCTACAAACTGGCCTCACGCATGAGCTGGGAAGTTGTAGCGCGGGATTATGTCCTTCCAGGCATAGAAAAAGCGTTGGCCCAACCGACGGCGGTCATTCGGCAGACGGCTGCGGTATAGCAATACGGGGTGCAACGCAGTTAATCAATCGTGTAGATCGCCGTGCAGCCCGGTGCTTCCGTGATGGCTACACTGCAAAGTTTGGCCGGCGGCGGGATTTTTGGAGCCAGTAATTCTGCCAGCCGCTGGGCTACCCGTTCCGCACTGGGATTTATCGTGCGATCAAACGGGGAAATATCATTAAGGCAGCGGTGATTCCAGGGATCGCAGATTTCCTTGAGAGATCGTTCCAAATCGTGAAAATCCAGGACCGTTTCAATGGCATCGAGTTGTCGTGACGCTACGCGGGCGGTCACACACCAGTCGTGCCCGTGCAGCGGCTCCAAGGCTCCGCCGGGCAATCGCAACTGGTGCGAAGCGCAAAATGTCGCACGTACTTCAATGGCAAACATCGGTGGTTACCCTGTAAGCAACTAACGTGACAGTTCAGAGCCGCGCTTAACCGCGGCAGCCAATGCGGCGGCGATGGTATCGGCGAAGCGTTGGCCGGCCATGGTATTAATGGCGGCTTCCGTAAATCCCCCGGGGCTGGTCACTTTACGCCTTAACTCTGATGCGGAATCTTCGGATTGTTCCAAAAGTCTTCCCGCCCCGATCATGGTTTGCCGGGCCAGCAATTGGGCATCAGCGGGAGGTAGCCCTAAGCTCACGGCGGCGGCCGTCATTGCTTCCGCGAGGTAAAACACGTATGCCGGCCCCGACCCGGATAAACTTGTCACGACATCCATCAGCGACTCCGGCACGGTGGCAACCGTGCCGCAGGCTCCAAAAATGCTTACGGCAAACCGCATATCCACACCGGTCGCGGCTCTGCCTTGGCAAATACCGCTGGCACCCGCCCCCACAAGCACGGGGGTATTGGGCATGACCCGCACCACCCGAACACCGGGTCCGAGTTGCTTTTCAATAAAACCCGTAGAGACCGCCGCCACGATGGAAATAATAAGTGTGGAGGGGTCCAGGGCGGGCTTTATCTGCTGCAAAGCTTCCTCAATTTTCTGCGGCTTGACCGCCAGAAGAATGGATTCCGATTGACCAACCACTTCAGCGGATTCAGCCGAAACGGCAATGCCCAATTCTCCGGCGAGCAATTCACGCCGCGGGGCGGATGGATCAGCGATAAATAATTCCGTCGGCTTAAAAAGCCCGGCGCTAATCCCACCACGGGCAATAGCTTCCGCCATGTTGCCGCCACCGATGAAACCGAGTTTATACATTTTTTCGTTCATAACACCACCTCTCTTTACTTTACGGGAAAGTGCTCACAAAAACCATTAAATTCCTTTCTGCCATTGAAACATGTTCTACCATATCCGGTCAATACTGTGTTGATCGAAGATTTTGTCCTTTCCAATAATGGCCATGAATTCGATAGGCGCCTGGGCGATGAGCATGCGGTTGCAGCCAACAAGAAAAAGGCCCGGCGGGTATTACCGGCCGGGCCTTCTGATTTTGACTTAGCACATCCTGGCGGATGCGGTTACTTGGTCGAATAACTTCCGCCGGTAGTGGCTTTAACCACCGCCTGAGCTGCCGCCAACCGGGCGATGGGCACGCGATACGGTGAGCAACTGACATAATTCAACCCCACGCGGTGGCAAAATTCCACCGAGGCTGGATCGCCGCCGTGTTCACCGCAAATGCCGACCTTCAGGTCGCTGCGGGTGCCGCGGCCTTTCTCGATGGCAATTTTAATCAGTTGGCCGACGCCTTCC
>JAJYZY010000233.1 GCA_021799715.1 Planctomycetota bacterium
TGAATCAGCCGGATTTCCCGGATACAGCGCCAGGGATATTTTGGAGAGTTTCACCGGGGAGAAGCTTTTGCCTTCGTAGCGGGGGGCACAAGCCAAGGCCAGTGCCCTCCGCAGAATCTGGGGTAACGCTGTTTTCCGCACTCACCGCTTACAGGCTTCAATTCAATTCAATTTGAACTGAACAACGCAAGCGGCTCCCGAGCCGGGTTGCCCACCTGTTGGCCGCTGAGCGATTCGGGCTTATAATTCAGTTCATATTGGAGAATGCTGAATGAAATTTATTGTTGAGAGTATTGAAAACGATCTGGTCACATTAAAAACGCCCAATGCGAATTATCGCAACACGTTCAAATGTTCATCCGCCGCGGATCTGGTGGTGGGCAAATGGGTATCCGGACGTATTCATGCGCCGGCGCGAAAAATTGACGTAGTCAGCGAGGGGGGGAACTATGTGGAGCCGCTTTTTGGCCGACCGCGTCGCATGCAGGGGCTGGTTTTACAGCAAAACCCCGCGGAAAATTCCCTGCTGGTACAAACCGCGTATAAAACCACCGTGCAATTGCCTCCGCACCAGCAGGCCTCGGATTATCCGGCAGGCAGCCGCGTAGGCTGGGATAATGCGGATTGGCCGGAGTTTCAGGTTGAAAAACCCGCATCTGTGCCGGCCCATGCCTGATTGTTAAGCCAAGTGGCGGGAATCCGATGAGCGTTGTTCTGGCATTGGATCAGGGAACCAGCAGTTCACGAGCCATTGTGTTTGATCACAATGGGCGATCCCTAGCGATGGCGCAAATGGAACTGGCCCCGATATTTCCCCGCCCCGGCTCCGTAGAACAAGACCCCCAGGAAATTTGGCGCACGCAACTGGCCACCGCACAGCAAGTTATCGTCCAGGCGGGCATTGCGGCTACGGATATCGCCGCTATCGGCATCACCAATCAGCGGGAAACCACGCTGGTATGGAACCGGAAGACCGGGGAACCTGTTTATAATGCGATCGTCTGGCAGGATCGGCGCACCACTGATCTGTGCGAGGCGCTTAAATCCGCAGGCCATGCGGGAATGGTGACCCGAAAAACCGGCCTGATTATTGACCCTTATTTTTCCGCCACGAAGTTACGATGGATTTTGGACCAGGTTCCCGGTGCCCGGAAGATGGCCGCGCGCGGTGACTTGGCGTTTGGCACCGTGGATTCATGGTTGCTTTGGAAACTTACCGCCGGCGCGGTTCATGCGACAGATATTTCCAATGCGTCCCGCACGATGCTTTTTAACATTCACAGCGGCCAATGGGATCATGAACTTCTGGCGGTAATGGATATTCCGCCGTCTGTTTTACCCGATGTGCGGTCTTCATCTGAACTATTTGGCCACACTTCCGGGGAATTGCTGGGCACCCCAGTGCCGATTGCCGGGGTTGCCGGGGATCAACAGGCGGCGTTATTCGGCCAAACCTGTTTTGCTCCCGGATCGGTAAAAAATACCTACGGCACCGGATGCTTTATGCTCATGAACGTCGGAGAAAAGCCGACGGAATCCGGGAACAAGCTTTTAAGCACCGTGGCCTGGAGGCTGGGTGGCACCACCCATTACGCCTTGGAGGGAAGCGTGTTTATCGGAGGGGCGGTGGTGCAATGGCTGCGCGATTCACTGGGGATTATTCAAAGCAGCAAAGACGTTGAAGCCCTGGCGGCCGGCGTGGAGAATTCCGGCGGCGTATATTTTGTTCCCGCGTTCGCGGGGCTGGGTTCACCCTATTGGGATGCCTACGCGCGGGGATCCATCTCCGGTCTGACGCGTGGAACAACCGCCGCGCACATTGCCCGGGCGGCGCTGGAAAGTATTGCCCATCAGAGCGCGGACTTGCTGGAATGCATGCAAAAGGATTACGGGCAGCCGGTGACTGAAATGCGCGTGGACGGCGGCGCGGCGGAAAACACATTGTTGATGCAGTTCCAAGCTGATTTGCTGGGTGTCCCGGTATTGCGGCCGCAAATCATACAGACGACGGCTCTCGGGGCCGCCTATCTGGCGGGTTTGGCGGCGCACTTCTGGGAGAGTTGCGCCGATGTCGCGCGGCACTGGGCGGTGGATCGCGTGTTTGAGCCGCGGATAAGTCGTGATGAGGCGCATTTTCTTCGCCGGCGGTGGAAAAAGGCGGTTGCACGGTCCAGGGATTGGGAGGAGCCGGGGGCTGCGACTGAATAACTCGCGGTGGAAGGCATCTATGAATCGAGATGTATCGTTACATCGAATAATAGATCGAAGCGAGCCATGGGATATCGCGGTCATTGGCGGCGGCGCTACGGGTGTGGGCATCGCGGTGGATGCGGCGTCGCGTGGCTATGCGGTCTGTTTGCTGGAACAAAGCGATTTTGGCAAAGCCACCAGCAGCCGCTCCACCAAACTGGTGCATGGCGGCGTGCGTTATTTGCGGCAGGGTAATATCGCCCTGGTCACAGAAGCCTTGCATGAACGGGGAATTCTTAAAAATAACGCTCCGCATCTGGTGCATGATCTGGCTTTTGTCGTGCCGAATTATCAATGGTGGGAAGCTCCGTTTTACGGTGTTGGATTAAAAGCCTATGACCTGCTGGCGGGGAAATATGGATTTGGAAAATCCCGGCATTTGAGCCGCCAGGAAGTGCTGCACTATATTCCCACGCTGAAAACCGAAGGCCTGCGGGGTGGCGTGCTGTATCACGACGGACAATTTGATGATGCGCGACTGCTGATCGACTTAGCCGCGACCGCAACGCGACATGGCGCGGCACTTTTGAATTATGCGCCCGTGACGCACCTGCTGCATGATGCCGCGGGGCATCTGCACGCGCTCCGGTTTACTGACCGCGAAACCGGGCGGACACATACTGTTGCGGC
>JAJYZY010000234.1 GCA_021799715.1 Planctomycetota bacterium
GATCTTTAATCGCCCACGTGTTACACGCGTCGCCTTAATTTAATATCGCACGGTTACTCCCCTTTAAGCCATCTGGCGGGATTTTATGGTTTGATACGCGTTGATTACCCGCAGGCTTAGCGTGTCGGCTTCAGATTCAATTAACGTGGCACCGGCCATGGCGAGTTTGCGTTTGCGGCTGTCGCGTTCCGTGGCGAGTTTGCGGGCGGCCAGGGCTTGGAACAGGCGATCCGGCGTTGCCGTCGGCCCGGCGGCGATGCGATCCAATAATGGGTCGCGCAGCGATACCACCGTCAACAGGTGCCGATGACGCAAGAGCACGGCCGCCTCCCACAAATTCTCCGCTAATTGTGGATCATTCAAATCGGTAAAGAGAAAAATCATGCTTCGTTTGTTCTGCCGCACACGAATCGCCGCGGCCAGAGCAGCATAAGACGGATATACCGGTTGGGCCTGGCAATCCGTCAGGCCGTCAATGACGCGTTGCATCGCCGAGGCTGTGCCGGAGGGCTTGATAAAGGTGTTCACCGTATCGCGAAAAACTACCGCCCCCACGTGGTCATTCTGGCGGATAACCACATGCCCCAGCATGATTGCCGCATCAATGGCGCAATCCAGCATGGTGCGCTTGCCCATGGGATTGGCCATCATGCGGCCGGCATCAAGGCATATCAACACATCTTGCCGGCGTTCCACCTGAAATACATTGGTAATCAGCCGCTGATGATGGGCGGAACTTCTCCAGTTGATATCCCGGAAATCATCATCAGGCAGATAATCGCGGAGTTGTTCAAATTCGCGGCCGCTGCCTAATATACGCCGTCGATGCACGCCCATCATCTCCAGGGTGTGATGCCGCCGCAAAATTTCAAACCGCCGAATACCCCGCAGATCGGGATAAATTCGCACGGCGGCCGGCGGCGGGGCACTGATGCGCCGTAAAGCCCAGGGCAGGGCAAATCTCATGCTGATAATGGCCGGTTGAAGTTCCAGCGGGCCGCGGGAAATGGGCGTAGTTTCAAAGGCCGCCAGAACCGATTCCCGCGGCTGCACGGTAACACGAATGTGTGCGGGCGTTCCTGACAATCCATCGGGCCAGGGTTGTTCCAGGGTAATGATGCAGGCGAACTGCGAATTATTTTCAACGCGATAAATCAATTTTAACGCGGTGCCCACTTCGCCACGCGCGGGGAATTCCGGCGTTACGCGTACCGCGGTTGTCTTCAGTAACACCGCATCAAAAATAAACAGAATGGCAATGACCAGATCCAGACCGACGGCGACATATAAAAACATCGGGCTAAGCGCAGCGGGAACCAGCAGCACGGTGACGGCTGCAAGACCCCAGATGGTGGCTTTTCCCGGTACGTTCATCGGGGAACCTCAAGCGATTCCATAATTTGTCCCAGAACTTCCATTTTGCGTGTGCCGGCCACTTCCGCATCAGCGGAAAGCGTGATGCGGTGGGCCAGCACCGGCTCGGCCAAGCGGGCGATATCATCCGGTGTGACGAAATCCCGGCCATGGATCAGTGCCCAGGCCTTGCTGCAGGTAAGCAGGGCGATGGAGGCCCGCGGCCCGCCGCCCAGCACAATTGATTCATGCTTTCGCGTGGCGCGTACCAGCGACATAAGATATTCCAGAATGGCCGGTTCCACGCGTACCATCGCCAGGTTGTCGCGGGCGGTGGCAAGTTGGTCCACCGTCAGCACGGCGGTAATGCCGGAGGTTTCCAGACGGTCCGGCGGATGGCCTTGATCAATGGCGTTAAGCAGTTCGCGCTCGGAAACATCGTCCGGATAGTCCACAGGAATTTTCAACAGGAACCGGTCCTGCTGGGCTTCAGGCAAGGGATACGTGCCTTCAAATTCCACCGGATTTTGCGTGGCAAAAACGGTGAACACGGGCGAAAGCAAATGCCGCTGACCATCAATGGTAACGTGCCGCTCGCTCATGGCTTCCAAAAGCGCGGACTGCGTTTTGGCGGGCGCGCGGTTGATTTCATCCGCCAGCAGCAGATCGGTGAAGATCGGCCCTTCATGAAGATGAAATTCGTTGGAGCCGGGCGTAAATACGGTGGTGCCCAAAATATCCGACGGCATAAGATCAGGTGTGAATTGCACGCGCTTGGCCCGACAGGAAAGCGTCAGGGCCAGCGTGCGTACACTCAATGTCTTGGCTGTTCCCGGCACGCCTTCCAGCAGTGCGTGGCCGCCGGCCAGCAATGCGGTGAGCATCATATCAATGAGTGATTCCTGGCCGCGGATGACTTTCTTTATTTCCGCCCGCCCGGCGTCCAGCGACTCGATGATGTGCCGCAGCTTGGGGTCCTGAATGTCCGCCATCGGTGATCTCCTTAACAAGTTGCCATGATTGTGTCATTAAATCCGCAAAGACGCGTTGCGCGGCGGAATGCCGCCGTTTAAGCTCTCCTGAACCCGCCTGCAAATTCTGCGTTACCGCTTGTTGGCGGGTAATTAATAATCGCCAGCCGCGCACGATGGCGTCAGGCTGCTTTTTTATCTTTTCCGCAATCTGATCCGGGCGGCAGTGCAACGCCAGCGCCAGGCGATGGGCTATTTCCTGATTGACCCGCTGACATATCTCAGAATCTGAAAGTGAATTTTCATAGAGCCGCCCCAGCATGGCAATGTGCTCCAAACTCGAGCGAGCCATGACTCTGGAACCATTTCCCCGCACGATTGGATACCCTCGGCAACTCAAGGCATACGCCACTAAAAGCAGAAATAATTCCAGCAGGGCCGGCAACAAGCCATAACGCCGCAGAAGATCCAGCGTGGTATAGTTGTGGCCGATGCCCAAACTCCACTGATCAAGAATAACCGGCTGATTTCCGATGATGTTCCGCAG
>JAJYZY010000063.1 GCA_021799715.1 Planctomycetota bacterium
CAAAATGAACCAAACCCTTGCCACGCAAGGGTTTTATCATTTTTGCCTGCGAAACTCCGGCTTAAAAGTCCACCAGAAATACAGGTTTAAATGGTTGCGTGGTGAGGTTAACGCTTTCAATGCGATCCACCCGGTATGAGCGCAATTCGTGCGCCTCAATCTCGATGGCGTAGAGAAGCAGTTGGCCTGCGCGTGTTCGTCGAAGCGAGTAGGGCTCGATGATCCGCCGTGTGCCGTCGTAACCAAGCATAATGCACAGGTGATTCGCCGCAGCAAAGCGGATTGATTCCAGCGGCACGCCAGCCCCCCATGTCCAGATGGTGTCGGGAGGACTCCATTGCTCTGCCGTTGCTTCATCAGTTGCTCGCGGGATAGCTGGTAGGGCAGAAATCTCAGCCGCACTGTCAAGCCAATTGAAGAGGTCCGGCAGTTCGTTCCAAAAATGAACAAATGGTGGGAGAACCAGCAGTTGGTGAGCCAACATGTTGGACCATTCAACTTCGGTTTGCGCCCGGATATCGTTACGCATGATAGTCGCCACGGTAGGTACTGAAACACCCTTTGATTTGCACTTTTCTTCGAGGATGTTACGAATGATTTGTGGTTGAGAACGCACATCCGGACGCCGAAAGAGATTGATAATGTCATAAAGATCACGCGGCCTGGAACGTTCACCCATTGCACGGAGCTTTTCCGCAAATACTTCATCAAAGCAATAGCAGCGCACCACTCCCGGTGCGGGAAGCTCGTCGGGGAATGAGTGCGCAATGGGACGAAGCACCGTTGGCCTGGCAATTTGTTCAGATGCGCTAAGGTCAAGCCTGATGCATGCAACCTGCGGCGTATTTCGCGGACCTTGGTAATAGATGCGCCCTTCAGTGTAGTGACCTGAGGGGTGTGTCTTGAACAGCGGTTGACGGCTGCTGAAGTTAATGCCGGACTGGTCGGCGACGTTTTGCAGCAGTTCACGGAAAATGGGATCAAGATTGGCCTGGAGTACTGGGCCTCCGGGCAGGACGGTGAAATCAAGGTCTTCGGAAAACCGGTAGGTTTCAAGGTAGCACTTCTTCAGGCATGTGCCGCCCTTAAACGCCCACTTGATAGAAAGCGATGGATGCGTTCCGATGCCCCATAGCACCCAGCCAAGAACGTAATCCTTCTCCACCACATCTTCGCGCAAGCCCCATTCGCGAACTCGCTCTTCAATGGCCAGTCGGTTGATCATGAATGGTGGCCCTTTGGCAGGACCGTGGCGTTAATGCGAAGCCCCCAACGTTTCATGATGCGCCCCCGGTTGTTGCTTGATGGGTCAAGTTTCGTAAGACCAGAACTGCGCCGCTCAAGGCATGCATCCACAAGAGATACGGCGTCAAGCTTCAGTGTCTCAAGGAGATATCCCAGGCGTTTCATAACCGTGTGATTTCCCAACCGGTCGGCGTAAGCAATGATCTTATTATCGTTGCGATGTTCACTGCGAATATAGGCGTCTAATATTTCAGCGACATGCACAATTCCGCCCCCTAAAGCCGGATCGTCGAGTATGTCGACCAAGGTGCGTGTCGGGTCGGAGACCTTTACCTTGGTTTGATTCCGCCAGACAATTGCCAATCCGAAATGTTCGCTCTCTTTCCGATGGCGCAGGCGAAACTGCGTATCCTGTATGGTCACCATCCGGGCACGGACGGGCGCTGCGGTGATCACAACGACATCACGAAAAATCTGCTCGGTAAAGTGCCAATGCTCGGCTGCACTCCAGCCCGCGATATAACATGGCGCAAAGCTCGCGGCCACGACAATCCATGGGTCTTCACGCCACTGCGCGGGGGCCGTCGCTCCAAGTGGGACTGTGGTATACAGGCCATGACGAATTCGGGATAGCCAGCCGCGCGAGGCGAGATAGGCGAGCAGTTTTCTGGCATGCGTCACGTCCATAGCGAGCAGTTTAGCTGTTTGCCCAGGGGTAAAAGGGCCTGAAAGTGAACGTACCAACTGATCGAGCAATGCTCGGTTCGAGGCTTCGATCCCCTTGGGTCTTTCGGTATATCGTAACTCCATATAACCTCACCGAGTTGGATATTCTGATGTTATGGTATACCGCTTTTCCAAGAATAGCAATTTTGATACCGGAGTTTAACCCAAGAGAATTTGAAAACCCATGTGCGTCAAGGTTTTCGTTGAATTTTCGCTTTCCCGTTACTGTGACCACCCCAGTAACTCAAAAGCCCTCTGCCGCAGTGATGCAGCGGGCGGAGGACTGGCGATGGGGAAGGTTATGGGTGCGTTGCCATCGCAGCGTCCGCGAAGATGCGGCGAGGTCGGTGGCGAGACTCGACCGCGAGGCGGAGGGAACAGCGCCGACAGCCTCGGGGCGTACCACGCCGTTGTTTACAGCAACGGAACTTTAACAGATATCAAAACCGTAACGGCTAACCTGCCGGTCGGTTTCAACCTTCAGACAGCCAACGCGATTAACCTTCCAGGTGAAATCGTTGGTTGCGGAACCGGGCCCGTTGGTGATACCCGTGCCTTTCTCCTGACACCCATCGCTACGCCGGAGCCAGCTTCGCTGGCCCTGTTGACCGTGGATGGTTTGGCCCTGCTGGTGCGTAGGCGTAAAACAGCCGGATGAAGAATTATGGTTACAGCTTGCGCGAAAACAATCGCGCCGGGGTGATGCGTTTTATTCCCTGAAGCCTTTAGAGCTTCATTTCCGCCAGGGTTGTGTTGACATATTCGATGTCAAAATTCTGCGCATCGAAATCTTCGCCCATCCATTCCGATATTTCGGCGTGTTCCGGGTGCTTTTTGTCCGCAAGTATTTCGAGTTTTTCGTAGTAACCCCATAAGCCGCCGCTGTCTTCCGCCGGGCAGTGCAATTTGCCCGCTGTGCACCTGGCTGCGGGGCGTTTGTCTTGAGCCGCAATGACTTTTTCCACCGTCACCAGATGCTCCCAGTTATCCCCAAAATCATAAACGTAATCAAATTTCATTTTTTCCCGTAATACCTCCCGCAACTGATATTCCGCCTCGTCTTCGCCATCCATATCGTCGTACATGGCATCCTCCGGCCCATTGGCAACATAAGCCGTGCCGTCGATATTAAACTCGTGCAGATGTCCCCCGTGCCAGCCCATGGCAACCTGTATGACCGTATGGAGATCCCCAAGGGTCATATCCGCAGGAACAATCACCCGCCGCCAGATCGGAGGCTTGCTGCCCCGCAGTGTCATTTTAAGCTGGAAGCCTCCGACTTTATCCCGTGTCTTTTTCGTCTTCGTCCTGGTTACGCCCAATGATTTCTGGTAAAGCTGCATCGCCGTCGCCGCTTCCTCCGCGCATTTCTCCAAATCCTCGGCGGTGATCTCCGGCAATACTTCCCGCAGGGATTCAAGCGAACCCGTCTGTTCATACAGCGCGAGAATCAGCAGTGTCCGGTCGGATAACACTTTGATAAAATCATTCTTCTTACCCATGGTTTTCTCCAAACGGGATTTACGTCACCAGACAATACTGTAACGGGTGCGACGCTAAAGTGACAACAACAAGAATCGCCGCCGGGCACACATACATGTCTGCGGCATCCCCGCCCACGGCTCGCAGATTTCCACCGGGGGCGGTGTGACGGAGATTTCCCAGCCCGCAGGTTCTTGGACATATGCGGTCGTTTGGCCATTTGCGTTGGATTGTGTGGCCACGTGGCGGAGCGCCTTGCTGGTCATACCGGTGGAGTTGGTGGTGGATGTACCGTTTGGCGGTGACATCGCCGCGTTAGCCGCGCCAAACTCCGCTGCTTGCTGTAAACTTGAGTTGTGGAATCTGGAGCTGCCACTGGAGCTGCAATATGAAAGTCATGGTCATTGGAAGCACGGGACAACTTGGGGCGGACCTGGTCGCGGCTTTGCCGCAGGCGGGTTGCGGGACGCTGGCTGTCAGCGGGCGGCAAGAGTTGGACATTACCAACACGCCGGCATTTGCAGCGTTTGTTGATCAGCACCACCCTGATGCCGTGATCAATACCGCCGCATTTCACAATGTCGATCTTTGTGAAAGTCAAACCGATTCGGCCTATCAGGTTAATACCATTGCCGTGCGCGGGTTGGCCGTGGAATGCCAGAAGCGCGGCATATTGTTCTTTCAGATTGGCACAGATTACGTCATGGACGGCCCGGTTGATGGCAAACCGTTGCCGGAAACGGCTCCGGTGCATCCTAAAAGCATTTACGCCCTGACGCGCTTCGGTGGTGATTGCATGACCCTGACCCACGCCCCAACGGTGGGATATGTGGTGCGAACCTGCGGACTATTTGGCATCGCGGGATGCAAGCTCAAAGGCGGCCTGAATTTTGTTGACACCATGATCGCCGCCGCCCGTGCCGGCAAACCCATGCGCGTGGTCGCCGATCAGATCGTCGCCCCTACGCCCACGGATGATCTGGCCAAGCAATTAATTCTTATGATCCAACGCCGCCCCGGACCGGGCCTGTATCATGCTGTCTCACACGGGCAGTGTTCCTGGCATGAATTCGCGTGCGCGGCTTTGTCCCTGGCGGGCATTGACCATCCGATCACACCGGTCAGCAGCGGCGAATTTGCCGCGCCCGCCCAACGCCCCTTCTATTCCGTGCTGGATAACCAGCGCCTGCGAAACCTTGGCATGGATATCATGGGCGACTGGCGCGAAAGTCTGCGGCGCTTCATTGAAACAAAATATCCGCGGCATCATTAACGTAACGGTAGTTGCCCGACATGGGGCTTTGAATGGTTGTCATTCGAGAACTGGCATTGTCGAATTGCCGGTAACTTTAACTTCTTAACCCGCGGTGGCCGGCGCGGCACATGCCGCGGCGCGTTGTCGAGTACGGACAGGGCATGATTAATAAGCTGACAACCATGCGATTCCCGCGGAGCTGGCGATTTTGGCTGGTGCTGGCCATTGGCCTTGGTCTGGCCTGGCGACTGACCGATTATTTCCTCCGCTTCCCGGTGTGGGATGATGAAGCCTCCCTGGGATTAAACATTTTGCATCGTGGTTATCTGGGTTTATTGCAACCCCTGCGCTATGGACAAGTCTGTCCCATCGGTTTTCTCTGGCTAAGCAAATGTCTTATTGACTGCTGGGGAACACATGTATGGGTGTTGCGGTTTGTGCCGCTGGTTGCCGGAATTGCCGCGGTCTTGCTGGCCTGGCCCATCACCGGAAAAGTGGCGGGGCGGCGCGTGGGATTGCTGGCCACCGCCCTGATTGCCTGTTCACTGGCCACCAATCGCTTCGGCACGGATTTTAAGCCCTATTCCATGGATTTGCTTCTGGCATTGATCATCATCGGCCTGGCGTTAATAGCCATCCGCAGGCCGCGCGACCATCGCCCGGTATTGTTTCTTGCGCTGATAACACCCGCAGCCATTGTGTTGTCGTATCCGAGTGTATTTGTCATCGCGGCGGCATTGGCCGCGCTATTGCCCGGCTTATTTGGCAACAGAAGCGCGTTATGGCGCGCAGCATATATTTGCTGGGCGGCCCTGGCCGGCAGTGTGTTTGCGGCCATTTATTTCCTGGTGATCCATGGACAAATGCACCACACGCACCGATTCATGCAGGAATTCTGGAAAAATGCTTTTCCACCGCATGGCCTGGCCATATTTCCATGGCTTATCGATGCGCATATCTCCAATATGATGAGCTATCCATTTGGCGGTTCCAAGGGAATCGCCCTGCTGATTGCGCCGCTGGTGCTGGTGGGACTTTTGCGATTATGGAAAAAGCGGCGCCACGCCGAATTGATTCTCCTAGGCGGCCCGTTTGTACTGACCTTCATCGCGGCGTATCTGCATAAATACCCATACGGAGCTGATGCCCGCGTGGAGCAGCATCTGGTTCCATCCATTGCCCTGCTGGCCGCGCTGGGGGCGGTCACGCTGACGGCACTGGCGATAAAAAAAACGCGCCGACTGAACTCTTGGCGCAACGCCGCCCATATTCCGGTTGCAGTCATGACCTGCTTTGCGGTGGTCATGATCGGCAAAGACATCCGGTACCCTTGGCGAACTCCGGCACCGCTGCTGGCGCAAAACTTTATCCGCGAGGTGTTTCACCACGCCGGCAAGGACACGCAAATTGTGCTTCTTAATACCCGGCCTTATCACTTCTCGGTTTTACTGTCCTGGCAACTCTCATGCGTCCGGCGGCGTTTTATAACTCTTACAGACATTGCCAACCCTTGGTCCGTTGCCGCGGGGGATAATCTCTGGCTTGTGCGTTTCCATTTCAGCCATCGTGATCCCATATCCATTCAAACGTTGCGACACTTCCAGCGCCAAGTGCCGGGAGGGAAAGTCATGACCAATTTTACCCGGCGACTTTTCGAACCTTTCAGCGGGCACCCCGCGGTGTATATGCAGGCTGTACACATTGTTCCGCCCCGCTGACCCCGTTGGCCCACCCGATTTTCTTGGAACACGATCTGTTGCCGCCATCAATCCGCCCGGCTCGTGCCGCCGCGCGGCGCTTGCCGATGGCCGAGATTTGCACGGTATTTTGCCAGTGCGTCCTGGTTTATGGGTTGGCGCATACCGGCCGGATTGGTGATGTTTCTAAAGTTGTGTCTCGGCATCCGCAAATGTATCTATCGACATATCTGATGCGGGTTGTGTTATCGGCATAAAAAATAGATAGGCGATAAGAGCCGCGAATAAAGCACAGGCAAAAAAGATTTTCAGGAAATAGGGGATTACCGGGGCGGTGATCTGGCTGAACCCGCCTTCAATCAGACCCGCCAATACGAGCATGTGGGCGCAACCAATCAACAGATACATCAGATCATGGCGTTGTGCCTGCACGCCGGCCCATACTCCGCCATAGCGCCCGCCGCGCGTCCACATTGCCCGCGCGATAATCAAACCCGCCGCCGCCGCCACGCATATTGCGGGTAATTCCAGCACCCCGTGCGGCCCCACCCATGAAATAAAATAAGTTCCGACATGATCCGCCAAATAGCGCTGCCCCAGCGCTCCCAGCATCGCCCCGTTGAAAAACAACATCACCAGCGTGCCGACGCCAAACGTCATTCCCAGGGCGAATGTCATGACCGCAACTTCAATGTTGTGGGTAAATAAAAATACCGAAAAAAGAAGATTTCTCTCGCCGCTGTAATGAAAATGCCGGGAGCTTTGCTCTTCCACGCGCCGTGCCACGCGCTGGGCCGGGCTTTGGCGAAAGAACTCCGCAGGAACAAATGTCAGCGCCGCCGCCGGATGTTCCGCGGTAATCACATAGCCCGCCACCGTGCCGGTGAACATGATCATCGCCGACAATAGTAACGCCGCCCATTGCTTGCGCGCTGCGGTTGGAAAATCATATCGCAGAATATGCCACCAGGTGGAAAAAAATCGCCCGCGGCGCGGCACCGCAGCGTGTTGATACGCTCTGGCCACCAGCGCTTCGAGATAATCCAGCAGTGCGGAACTTCCCCCGCGGGTTTGCACCAGATTCAAATCACTGGAAGCCAGGCGATAAAGCGAAAAGAACTCTTCCGCTTCCGCGGCCGATAGGCCCTGGACCGTATTTTGACCGGCCTTATCCGTCAGCGCTGTGAGCCGCCGCCACTGATTTTCCCGCCGTGCAATGAACTGATTAATGTCCATAAGGCCTCATTGTCCATCCGAAAGCGATAAATCGCAATGCTTCATGCGGCGCGGTTCTTTCATCACTTTTATCATTGACTTTGGCGAGTCAAGCCGGATAATTCATTCATTCGCCCGCGTTCGCCTGGTTTGTTTTGGATTGTTGGAATCAGAAGGAGACTTGGTATGAAAGCTGCACGCTATTTTGTCATCACGTTGGCCGCAATACTCTCGGTAAGCCTGGTTGGCTGCTCCAGTACGGGCAATCAGCAGATTGACCATCTCACTGCCAAAGAAGCATCACAGCAGATCATCCGCGGACAAACCACCGCCGCAGAGGTAAAGGCGGATCTGGGTGATCCGTTGAAAGTATCGTACAACAGCGCCGGCAATCAGCAATGGGAATATGACTACACCAAACTGCATCTGACAACCACGGATTTTGTGCCCTTCATTAATGCCGTTGAGACCAACGCCCGCGGTACGCGCAAGTCCCTGGTAATTTTATTTAATCGCCGGGGAATCGTGGAACACTACAGCCTGACATGCTCCAGGATTTACAAACATCAGGGACTGTTTAACTGAAATAACATCCTTCGCCTGGCGTCTCTGCATGATGATTACCGCGTTTTTCCGTTGCCCGTTGGCCGCCCTTTTCTTGCCGCGCCGGGGCGTAAAACCGGCGGAGTTATACTGGCACGAATCCTTCAAAAATGTTTATACCGCCAGGCCGACTTGAGCCAAGCGTCCGGGCACTGCGAAACCCGGGCGGCACGCGGTCTTACTTCTTCGAGAGCCGCCGGAGTATCGGAACATCGGCCAGTTCGGGGGCTTTCAGCCAGCGCATCAGCAGGCCGTAGATCAGTGCCGCCGTTGGCACCAGAACCAGCAGTTCAATAACCGCGGCCAGCCAGCGTGGCAGAGCGTGCAACAACGCGCTGTGCCGCATAGTAAGATAAAAGGCCCATGTCCCGGCCAGCATCATGACCGCGCCAAACAGAGATTTACCGGCCATGCGGGCCACTTCATCCAGTTTTTCCAGATTCATTCGTCGCCGCAGAATGAATATGAGAATCGCGCACTGCGCCATGGCGGAAATGCTGGTGCTGGCCGCGATTCCCCCTTCCCTCATAAACCAGATCAGCGTTAGATTCAGTGTGATATTCAGCAGCACCGCACCCACGGCCACTTTCATGGGGGTGAGGGCATCGCGCCAGGCGTAAAATACACGCACCAGAATCATCTGCATTTCAAACGCCCATATCCCCATGCAGAACCAGCGGGCGGTCCAAACCGCCTCCGCCACATCCGCCGCGCTGACTTTCCCGCCCAGATAAATTGCCGTTATCAATGGTTGGGAAATCAGGATCATGCCCAACGTTGTCGGCAAGCTGATAAACAAACTGCGCCGCAGCCCGGTGCGCAACAATTCGCCGGTCCGTGCCGCATCTTTGTTGGCTCCCGCTTCAGCAAGCCGGGGAAAAATAACCGTGGCCGTCGCCACGCCGAATACCCCCACCGGCAACAGATATATTCTCTGGGCGACGGATAATTTCCCCAGCGCCCCGGCCAGCATGGGCGCATGGATCAGCAGGCCCGCGATGGAGAAAGTTTTGTGGCCGCCATGACCATCGGGTGAAAACCACCAGGCAATTTGAGAATCCAGAAAGGTATTAAGCTGTACCGCCGACAGCCCCAGAATCATGGGGGCCATTTTGGTGATAATTTCTCTTATCGCTTCCCCGCGCCACGCCCAGACCCCACGAAATCGAAAGCCCGTCCGCCGGACCACAACCGCCAGAAGCGCAGCCTGCAAAAAGCCGGAGATCAACACGGCACCGGCCACAAAGTAAATGCGATCAGTCAGGGCGAAATGCCGCGTCCACAGCCACACCGGTATTGCCGCACCCAGAGTCATGGCCACATTGGTAATAATCGGAGCCACCGCCTGCGCGGCAAATCGGTCAAACGCGGTTGCAATGGCCGCCAATAATGCCACCAGGCATACCGCAATGGAAAATGGCAGCATCATGGCGATCATGCCCGCCGCCAGCCGATTGGCCGGCAAAACCGCATGCGACAGAGCAATCGGCAGCACGATGGCTTCGCCGATGGCGGTTATGGCGCATAACGTAATAAAGAGCAAACTGATCACCGCCCGCGCCAATTGATCCGCGGCGGCTTGTCCCTGTTCCCGGCGAACCCGCGTGTATACCGGAAGAAATACCGCCGTTAATGCGCCTTCGCCAAAAATTCTCCGAAACAGATTAGGAAACTGAAAGCCCATCCAGAACGCCGACCATGTGGTGCCGACGCCCAGAAAATAGCTGCACGCCTTATCCCGTAGCAAACCGAAAATGCGTGACAGGAGTGTAAGACTGGAAAACATATTGGCGTGGCGGGTCAGCGCCGCCCTGGGCGTGATGGCCGACACATCCGCCGTGGTTTGCTGTGGCGATTCACCCTTTGGGTCGGGAGGTGTTTCAGGCATCGGTCGCACCATGCTGCGGTGTCGTGACGGAATCAAACCCTTGCGCCGCCGCATCGCGCCCCAGCATGGAACGCAACCGGGCGCAGGCTTCCGCGGGATCAGCGGTGGAAATCACCGCGGAACTTACCGCAATGGCCTTCACTCCCGCGGCCAGCAGTTCCGGCAGATTCTCACAGGAAATTCCGCCGATCGCAATGATCGGCAATGTGAAGCCATCCTGCATTAATTCCGCAATATATCCCGGTCCGGCAAGCCGCGGCTTTGCTTTGGTTGATGTTGGAAACATCGGCCCGGCACCGATATAGCTCGCGCCGTCGCGCGCGGCGGCCCCGGCCTGTTGGGAATTTTCCGTTGATACGCCGATAATCAACTCCGATCCCGCCAGCCGCCGCGCCTGTCCGCACGGCATGTCTTGTTGACCCAGGTGCACGCCCGAAGCGCCCGCCGCCAATGCAATATCCAGGCGGTCGTTAATAATGGCCATGCGCCCAAGCTTGCGGCACGCCTCCACCACAATTTTCGCCCGATTCAATAATTCCCCGTCATGCAAATCTTTTTCCCGCAGTTGCACCACATCCGCTCCACCCTCCAGAATGGCCGCAAGCGTTTCCCGCCATGGGCGGCGGCACAGCGATTCGGTCAGCAAAACGTGCAGGCCGCAATGGGGCAAATGATTCCGCTGCCCGGCCTGCCGCAAAATCGCCTGTTCCACGCTGTAACACCGGTAACGCAGGGATTCCACGCGATGTGCTAAGGCGGGCGAGCGCAATTTAACGAGTTCCTCCAATACGCGCAGCGCCTCCGTCAGCCGTTTTGCCGCGGCCGCAATTACATGTTGCAGCGTGTCGCGGCGCATTTCATCCGCAGCTTTAACGGTAACGCCCACATCGCCCGGCGTATCGCGCGTCAGCACCGCGTTGTCCGCGCCCAGGGCGGCCATGGCGGAACACAGATCGTGGCGAAGGGTTTTACAAGTGCCGGATAGATCGCCGTCGTTAAGCACAAAGCGGCAATAATCTTCCAATGTTCGCAGGGCTTCGCGGGCGCGGTTGAAGTTGGCATCCTGCATTCGCATTGCGGTTATATCCATCATGGCTGCACCTGCCAAAGGGTTTCGGACCATGCGCCGCGCATGACCGGCGATTGATTTACTCATCATTGCCGGCGGGGTCCGTCTGCCGCGACTGCCGCTCCGACCAAGGTTTGAAGCGGGCGATCCCGCGTTTGGAAGTCGCGACAAAATCGGTAAATTCCCGGACTTCCGGAACGGCCTGTAATTCAGCAGGCAGCAGCGAAATATTCTTATTCAATGACAGCCCTCGATTATCCCGGAACAATATCTTGAACATCCGGCGAAGCGCATTGATATTTTCGCGGCTTATTCCCGAGCGCCGCAAGCCCACGGCATTTAACTGCGTAACCATGTTAATGTCCATGGCAATGCAGAACGGCGGAATATCCACATTATGCGCTGAATTATTACTGATCATGGCCAGGCGGCCGACGCGGCAAAATTGATGCACCGCGCACAGGCCGCCGATAATCGCCCGGTCAAATACCCGCACATGTCCCCCCAATACCGCACTGTTGACCATCGTTACGCCGTTGCCCACATGACAGTTATGCCCCACATGGCATCCCACCATGAAAAAGCCGTTGGAACCGATGACCGTATCACCACCGGTGCCGCGATGCACCGTCGTATGTTCGCGGAAGATGTTGTTTTCGCCGATGATCACCCGGCTGGGCTGGTCATGATATTTCAAATCCTGCGGGGCATCTCCGAGCACCGCAAAACTGTGCACCTTATTTCCCGGCCCCAGTTCCATCGGCCCAATAAGCTTCACATGCGACGCAATGACGCTTTGCGGCCCGATTGTCACGGGTCCTTCAATAACACAATAGGCACCGATCTTCACGGAAGGGTCAATGCGGGCCTGGGGATCAATGACCGCGGTGGGGTGAATCAATGAATTCATGGTTCTATGCACCTGTATTGATAGGATGTTGTCTTTGCGTTGGTTCAGGTTCCCGCCGAATCGGCTCGCCGCCGCCGCCCGCCGCGGGTGTCAATTCCATCGCGCTGTACCGCAACTGCCGCTTTTTCATCCATCGGACGGCCAGAAGATCGATAAATGCGCGTATCACCCGGCTGCCGAATTTATATTTGGTCACGCCGTGCAGCCGCGGGTTGTGGCTTACCGGCACTTCGATAACCTTATACCCCCGCATTTTCACCAGCGTGGGGAAAAAGCGGTGCATGCCCTTGTAAAGCGTCAGGCCTTCCAGACATTGGCGTTTGTATACTTTCAGGGAACAAGCCGAATCCTGAATATTTTCTTCACTGATCCAATTGCGGATGCCGTTGGCGATTTTGGTTTGGATCAACCGCAACGCGTTGTCGCTGCGTTTTTTCCGCCAGCCATTGACCATATCCACTTCCGGTCCCAGCATTGCCATGAGCCGCGGAATTTCACCGGGATCATTTTGCATATCCGCATCCACGGTGCCCCAGACTTTTCCGCTCGCGGCGCGGAAGCCGGCATCCATGGCCGCCGTTTGACCGCTGTTTTTTGCCAGTGTCACCACCCGCAGCCACGGATAAATCCCAGCCAGTGCCAGGAGTTTCTCACGCGTGCCGTCGGTACTGCAATCATCAACAATAATCGCTTCGAATCGGAGATTCAGCGGCACAAAAACATCCCGAATGCGCTCCACCAGCGGCTGGATGTTGTCCACTTCATTGTACGCCGGCGCGATAACTGATATTTCCAGGTTGTCCATAACCATAACCATCATCCCCGGATTTTCCGGGCTTCTCCAATCTCGCCGATTCACAAAACACCGCGAACCATTCCGCCGCAATCATGCCGTGGGATTCGCTTGGTCAGGGCGTTGCAAACCAGCCGCCGGAATTATAACGTGCATTGGATTAAATTGTTGAGCCAACGCGCGGCACTATGCTGCATGATTGTGCCGCCGAACCAACCATGATCCCGCGGCAGCGGATTGTTTGGGGGCATCAGCTTGATGCGGAAGCGTCAAGTTGGATGCGAAATGTCGTCTCGATCAACCCTGCGACCCCGTCCGGCACGGCCGACGCCGACTGTCACAAATGAATTGTGATTTGGGCGATCATACGCCGTCCCGCAAACAACCGTGATGCTTCCGAATGCGATTATCGCTAAGTTCAATATACCATGTGCGGCCCCGAAGTGCGAATACGCTCTGATTTCGCGGCAATAAAACGGGAGCAGGATGCCCCGGTAATAAAACCGTGTGGGGCACAATTCGCGAGCAAAGCGGACTGGGCGCTTCCGGCTTGAGCCGTCATAACGCGCCGATTCGTTGGACCGGCTTGTCCGGGAGCTTTTGCCGCTGAAGCTTATCGGTTATAAATGCGGTAGACCATTACGCTGATGTTGGTGGTCGATATTTTTTAAGGAACCCCTCATGACCGATGCCGCCAAACCCGTCCCGCATATTCGCATGGATACCGATCAGGGCGTTATTGAATTGGACCTGTGGCCCGATGTGGCTCCGAAAACCGTTGAAAATTTCGTTACATTGGCCAAAAAAGGCTTCTACAACGGCCTGACGTTTCACCGTATTATTCCCGGATTTATGATTCAAGGCGGGTGCCCCAGCGGCACGGGCACTGGCGGGCCGGGTTATCATATCAAAGCGGAATTCAGCCAGCGCAAGCATGTGCGCGGCGTCATCAGCATGGCCCGGTCAAGCGACCCGGATTCCGCAGGCTCGCAATTTTTCATCATGCACGAAGATG
>JAJYZY010000235.1 GCA_021799715.1 Planctomycetota bacterium
GAATCCGTCATCGAGTTCCAGGCGGCTGTGGCAATGATAGCACTCAACAACAATGGCCATAATGGATCAACCCATTTCCGCAAATGTCCCCGGCCGGCGGTTATGCACCTCCGGAAACTCCACTTATTTTATCATGGTTCGACTTCAAAGCGAGAAAAATCCGGATTTATCATCCGATGCAGCGAAGTGATGGCTCGGGGGGAAAGTGTGATATCCGCATCGGGAATGTCTCCGCCGGCCAGAAGCAGGCGGGATCGGCCGGTTTCCGATTGCAATATCCATTCATCAAGCCCAAGTGGACCGGGCAGATAATTGATAACACGGTAGCGGCCGACGGCCGGCTCAATGGGCGCGACAAGGTGAAATGGATAATCGGCGATAAAATGGCGGCGAATCGTCACGTCAATGCGCGAGGCATGGAGAATCAGATGCGCGTCCATGGGGCCAAGAATGACTTTCACGCCGGTGCCCGCCACCATGGATCTGGCGCGCAAGCCCGGATTCAGCCGCAAGATCATCTCCGGGGTAATGCGATATAACCCCGCGAGATAATCCAGAGAATTTCCGGGTTGCACCGTGACAAGTTTCACCAAGGTATCGCCGGGGATAATCGCGGAACCTAAAATACTGTGACGATTAATTTCCATCAGCATGGCTCGGATGGCAGCGGCCTGCTTTTCGCCAAAGCCGGAAATATGTCGCAAGGCTGCTTGCAAAGTGTGCCGCGCTTTGAGCAGTCGATCATGCCGCAGGTCCAAACGCGCTTGACTGACTTCCCGGCGCGTACGAACCAATAGTCCCGGCGAAAGAACATGAAGAACCTCCGGCGGCGCTGCGGGAGGCAGATCAGGCGTGAGGGGTTGGTCCATTTGCCCGGTATTCGACATATCTGCCGAGGCGGGCGGCGTAAAATTGTCGTCGGTCGTTGGCTGCGTCATGGCGGGAGCGGTAGCGGCGTGCCGTGGGTGTAGCGCTTTAAGAACCTGTCTGCGTACTTTCATGGCTTGCCAAGCACCCCATACGACCAGTATGCCAACAATAATCCAGAGCAGGGCATCGCGCGATTTGGGTGTCGAACCTGATTTAAAGCGAATAGCCATGCCTTCACTGTACACGCACTATGCACCTTTCATCCAGCGGTGCCGGGGGATATTCAACACAAAGCCGGGCAAATCCGTTAAACTATCTACCCCTGTGAAGAACCGTCACAGCAATCTCGCGGGCAATCCGGGGCGGAGTATGGGCGGTGTTTTTGCAAGGGTTGCCCGGCGGCACATGCAGGCTCCTGGAAAACGAAATTGCAAATTGAAGGATTAACACCATGGAAACCCCATATCTGACAAGTGACTTACCCGGGATCGGCGGACAGATTAAAGTTCGGCCTGAAGACTTTATTGTGGAAGAAATCCCGCTCTATGAGCCTTCCGGTAACGGAATTCACTGTTATGCGCACATTGAAAAACGCGGCATTCCCACACTGGCGGCGGTTAACGTGTTTGCCAAGGCTCTGGGGCGGCGGTCCATGGAAGTGGGTTATGCCGGTTTGAAAGATGCCCAGGCGGTCGCCCGACAAACATTCAGCATTGAGCATGAGGGGCATGAACGGATTGCGGCATTGAAATTGCCAAACATCAAAATTCTGTCGGTCAAACGCCACACCAACAAACTTAAAATCGGTCATCTGGCGGGCAATCGGTTTACGGTAAAGATTCGCCGCGCCGAATGGAGTCTGCCGGGCGGATCGCCCTCAGAGGCACAAACGCGCGCGGCGGCGGTGCTGGCAAGATTGTCGCGAACCGGCGTGCCGAACTTTTTTGGCATGCAGCGATTCGGCATGAGACGAGATAACCATCTGCTGGGGCTTTTTCTGCTGCGCGATCAAAGCAAAGAGTTTCTCACCCGCTGGTTGGGAGAGCCGGATGAAAGCGTGGATCATGGTTCCGTGCTTCAAGCCCGGCGGCATTTTGCCAATAACAATCTGGAATTGGCCAACGCCCATTGGCCCGGGCATTTGCGCGATGAACGCCGCGCGTTAAGCATTCTGGCAAGAAATCCCGGGCAGTGGGATAAAGCCATGCGGGTGGTGGATATTCGCCTGAAGCGCCTGCTGATTTCAGCCTTGCAGGCGCACTTATTCAATGAATTACTGCGCATGCGCTTGGGCGAATTAAATAAAATCCTACCCGGTGATTTGGCGTGGAAGCACGATATTGGGGCGGTATTCCGCGTGGAGATGGCGGAGGATAAAGTGCAAATTGAGCAGGCCCGTTGTGATCAACATGAAATTTCACCCTCCGGCCCCATGTTCGGCTATCGCATGACGCAACCGCAGGGCACCCCGCTTGAAATGGAAAATCAAGTTCTGGCATCCAATGACCTGACGCTGGAAGCCTTCCAGGGGCCGCGGGCCTACAAGACCAAAGGCTCCCGTAGGCCCATGCGATTTTTTCCCACGGAGGTGCAGCTAAGCACCGGCACCGACGATGTCGGGCCATTCCTGGAACTAAAATTTGTTTCACCGCCCGGCTGCTTTGCCACAGTTTTGCTGGGGGAAATCATGAAAACGGATGTGCCGGAACAGTAAAATTCCAAAGCGCATCGCTCTCACGCCTGATCGTCTTCTATACCGTGTCATGAAGAATTTCATCTTCGGCCATTGACCTTGATGGTCAATAATTCCTTGGCGGGCGACGTGCCGAGGATTTCCTGTTCAATAATGTCGATGGCCTGCCGCTGCACCCGCCACACAAAATGCGCACCGACATCGGCCAAATCAACCCAGCGGTAATCATCATGTTCGGCGTCGAGGATCACTTTGGCCCGCGGTGCGATCTGCGCGG
>JAJYZY010000236.1 GCA_021799715.1 Planctomycetota bacterium
AGCGGAGGTAAACAGAGGTTTCTGATCAATGAATAATGAATAATGAGTAATGAGTAATGGTTTTGAACCGCAAAGACGCAAAGAACGCAAAGATAATTGATCATTGATCATCAATCGTTGTTCGTTGTTCGTTGCTCGTTGTTCGTTGTTATTCATACTTCACCATCAATCGTTGGCGCGACCCGCGGTCGCGGCGTTATTCGCGGCGGGTTAAACCCGCCGGCTAACATCGTCCTGTCCCCTGTCCCCTGTAACCTCCGTTGCTCGTTGTTCGTTGTTCATTACTCATTACTCATTACTCATTACTCATTGATTACTGCTCATTGTCACAAGTTCACCGTCGTTACATACACATAAATCAAGGGGCTGGCGGTCTGGCCGATGGCCGGCGGAGCGTAAATAACGGTATTGCCCTCTATTGCAGTATAATTTGGATTAGGCGAGGTGGTGCTGGTCGGAACCGAAGTAATAGAATAATTTCCGCTGACATCTACAATCGCGCGAAATATAGTACCGGTGCTGATATCCAAGCCCTGTGCGCCAACGGGCAATGCACCGCCAATAACGCTACTGAGAGTGCCCGAATACAGCTGCGGGTAATACGTCGCAATGGGTGTCCCCGAACTCTGTGCTATTGGCTGCATGGCCAGAGCGCCGGGGCCCCCGGCTGTAAATGTGTTGTTAATATCGCCTTTATTGAATACGAAAACATAGATGGTGTAAAGATTACTGGTCTGCGGGCCAGGCGTTATTCCGGCATATCCGCTGCTGGCCGGCAGGATTAATGCGCTCCAGTAATAAACACCCGGTGGGATACTGCCAGGCGCGGCGGGAGCTGGATTGGCATTCGGATATGGTGATGAATTTCCAAAATTATAACAGAATGGTCCATAGCCCGTATAGTTTGGCGGTGTAGCAGTAAGATTAAGAGCGGCGACCGGAAAAGTTCCGGATGGGGAAGCATATTGTGTTTCAATAGTGGCGACGGCATTTTTGGCGATGACCTGGGCGATAGAGGTTTGGGCATCATCGGCGGTCCATTTGACCGCCACAGGAAATACGCCGGCAATCATGATCAGGCCGATGCTCAGGACAAATATGGCCACCAGAATTTCCACCAGCGAAAACGCGGCGGCGCGGCTGTGCCGCAAGGAATAATGAGTAATGAGATGGCCTTGCGGCCGTTGCGCAATGAATAATGAATAATGAGACGTCCCGGTGCGCCGGGACTTAATGAGACGCAACGCTGCGCGTTGCTTAAAGATTAAAGGTTTCATGATTTTCATTTCATTACTCATTACTCATTACTCATTACTCATTGAATCACGTTCCCCGTATACGTACTGATCATCGTAATATCGCTGTTGGCCGCCAGGTACGCGCCGGGCGAATCACCGCCAGGCAGCGGGTTGGGCCAGTTGCCGGGCTGGTAAAGCACGAAGCCGGGGGCACTGGGACCGAAATATTCATCATTATTAGGCGTGCCGGTACCAATTCCGTTCCACCAGGTCATCGGACTCGTGAGGCCCGGCTGGTCAATTTGTTCCGGTTCCTGGGTAATCATGGAATTGACAATTATCAGATGGCCGTTGCCATCAAAAACGATGGCCCGCAGCGGTGCGGCCTGATTGGTTGAACTATTTGCCCAAGTTGTGTTATTGGGTTGAGTAAAAGTAATCGTTGCACTGGCGCCGGTCCCGATGATTGCCGGCAGTTGCTGTGGCGGCATGGCAAAGCCGTTATCGGCATTGTTCACACCATAACTATCCGCTGTGCCAACCAGGGTGGCCACATAAACGCCTTTGGGCAGATATTGCACCGATTCCTGCGGCATGGGCTGGAAATACTGCGTTGTTCCGGTGCCCTGCCCCCCCTGGCCAGGCGATAACTGTTCATACGCATACGCGGTTTCGGCAGTGTGGCCCGGTTCTTCAAAAAATATCAGGGCCACTTCGGTGTGGTTATCAATGGCCAGCGTGCGGGCGCCGGCCACCGCGGCGGAAAGCTGATTTTTCGCCTGCACCATATTGTTACCGGCAAACATCACCGCGAACGCGGGAATGGAGATCGCCGCCACGATGACCATAATGGCGATCACCGTGAGCAATTCGACCAAAGTAAACGCGGCGGAGCGGCGGTGCCGCCGCCGCTCAATGAATATTGAATAATGAGACGTCCCGGTGCGCCGGGACTTAATGAGACGCAACGCTGCGCGTTGCTTAAAAATTAAAGGTTTCATGATTTTCATTTCATTACTCATTACTCATTACTCATTGAAGCGCAGCTTCACTGTCCTCCGTAGACCAGGCTGTCGCCGCCGTAGGCGGCCTGTGATGGGCCGGGGGCAACCAGCAGGTAGCTGTTGCGGCCCATAATATTTCCACCGGCGGCGTTGTTGGTGCCGGCGGAACTGCCGATAAGTTGGAAAAATTGGGCATCGCTTGGTGAGTTCCCGCCATCATCAGCATAACAGAATATTCCCTGGCCGGGCGTGGCACCAAATATCAGGCTGGAAGATGGTGAGGGCGTGGCCGAAAAATAATAGATTGGCAGCGGTGTGCCGGCGGTAGGTGGAAAATCGCCGGAGAAATAATAGTTGTCGCTACCGTCCGGTGTCATATTTTGGGCGTTAACCGGCATGTACGGGCCGTAGACTTTTTTGTAGGGAGCCATGGCGAAGCCGGCACATTGCGAGATATTGCCGCCGGTGTAGCCGTTGGCCCCTAAGGTCGGATCGCTGGGTGCACCGTCGAACTTGCCGGGCAAATAACCCAGCAGGCATTCGGCGAGGTAATCATAAGCATGTTCGGAGGGTATTCCGCCGTTTGGGGCACTG